>JAZRYO010000165.1:0-1865 GCA_045600785.1 Christensenellaceae bacterium
CTCCAAAGCGCTTTCCAAATGCGGTGCTAAAGTTGCGCTTTTGGATATCAATTACGACGCTGCCGAAAAACTCGCTAGCGAAATAGGTGATAACGCTATCGCAATTAGATGTAATTGTTTAGACAAGGAAAGCATTATCGAAGCGAGAAACACCATACATAATGCGTTCGGAAACGTAAACTTTTTAATAAACGGTGCGGGCGGTAATAACCCGAGAGCGACGACGGATAACGAATATATGACGCCCGACTTGAACGGAGTTAAAGACTTTTTCGCACTTGAAGAAAGCGGACTAAAATTCGTCTTCGACTTAAATATTACTTCGGCGTTTTTAACCACCCAAGTATTTGCGGAAGATATGATTAAAACGGGCGGAAACATTATAAATATTTCGTCTATGAACGCATATCGTCCTTTGACTAAAATTCCTGCGTATTCGGCTGCGAAAGCGGGCATATCCAACTTTACGGAGTGGCTTGCCGTTCACTTTGCACCTTGCAATATCCGTTGCAACGCAATAGCCCCGGGGTTTTTCGTAACGAATCAAAATAGGGGATTACTTTTTAACGAAGACGGAACGCCCACGGCGAGAACGGGTAAGATATTAAATGCAACTCCCATGAAGAAGTTCGGCGAGATATCCGACCTTATCGGAACTTTGCTTTGGCTTTCCGACGACAATGCAAGCGGATTTGTAACCGGCACGGTTATCCCCATTGACGGCGGATTTTCGGCATATAGCGGAGTGTAAAATATGAATAGATTTTTCGACGGCGATATTTTACTTGACGGTTTAACTGCAAAAAAATTATATAAAACCGTTAAGGGTTTACCTATTATCGACTATCATTGTCATCTGGACCAAACGAAAATTAAGTCCGACGAGAAGTTTCAAGGTATCGGCGAACTTTGGCTTGCGGGCGACCATTATAAGTGGAGAGCAATGCGTCTTTTAGGCGTTGACGAAAAATATATTACGGGCGACGCAAGTTTTCACGATAAGTTTATAAAATACGCCGAAATTTTGCCGAGTTTAATAGGTAATCCTTTATATTACTGGTCGCATCTTGAACTCAAACAAATTTTCGGTATAAATAAGCCGTTAAATTCTTCTACCGCCGAATTTATTTATAAAAAGGCAAACAAAACACTCGAAAAGTTGTCAGTTAGAAAACTTTTGAAGTTTTACGGGGTTGAATTTATCGCAACGACCGACGACCCGTCCGACGACTTAAAATCTCACGGAGAATTCGACGGTATAAAAATAACGCCGACTTTCCGTCCCGATAAATTATACGGTCTTAACGAAGAATATTTGCAAAAACTTGCAAAATCCGAAAAGAAAGAGATAAAGACTTTGGACGATTTGTTAAAAGTTTTATCCAAAAGGCTTGACTTTTTCGTTAAAAAGGGTTGTAAAATGGCGGACCACGGTTTTGACGCTTTTCCGAAATCTTACGCAACGCTTGACAAAGCGAGAGAGATTTTCAAAAACAGGAAAAGGGCAAAACAATCGGATAAAGACGCATTTTTCGGTTTTATTTTATTATGGCTTTCCAAAGAATACCATAAGAGAAATATAACTATGCAAATTCACTTCGGCGTTACGAGAAACGTAAATCCTACTTCCTTCAAAAAAATCGGGGTGGATAGCGGTTTTGACGTAATAAGCAATCCGCAACTATCTAAAGATTTAATATCTTTCCTTGAAAAGACCGAAGAAAAGTGTAGACCGAGAATAGTTTTATACACCTTAAACGACTCCGAACTTAAAGCCTACGCATCGATTTGCGGTGCGTTTAGAAACGTAAGAATGGGTGCTGCTTGGTGGTTTAACGATACCGTCGAAGGAATAAGGAGAAATC
>JAZRYO010000166.1:0-2317 GCA_045600785.1 Christensenellaceae bacterium
ACCAATGACTGTCTTGAAGCGCACCCCTTTTATCGTCGGGAACGTCAACTCCCAAATACTCTTTATAAAGTTCCTTCCATTTTTTAGGAATATCGTGGACTTTGAGTTCGCCAGAAAATACCGCCTTTTCTATTTCGTATCTTACCATAACGTGTAAAGAATAAGTAATCTCGTCGGCTTCCGTTCTAATTAGTGACGGCTCTACTCTGTTTACCGCCCTATAAAATTCTTCGTAAGTTCTTCCCTTTAACGACGGGAAAAGTTCTTGTAGTTTAGGAAATACGAATTTACAAAACGCTCTGCTTCTTCCTATTATGTTTTCGTAAAAACGGCTTTGGCTTTCGTGGATTCCCATAGACACCCCGCCGTCCAAAACGGTATATGCGTATTCGTCTTTACTTCCCGTATCGTAAAGGGCGTGTCCGCCTTCGTGAATAACCGAAAACATAGACGACGAAAAATCGTCGGTATAATAGTGAGTCGTTATTCTCTCGTCGAAGTGTGAACCAAGACTCGTCGTGAACGGGTGTTCGGTATATGAAAGCCCGACGTGATTAAGGTCTAATCCTATCGTTTGCATAAGGTATTTTGAAAGTAAATCTTGCTTATCTTCGGAAAAAAGTCCGTGTATAACGTTGTTATCGACCTGTTTTACACTTTTAACCTTTTTGATTAAAGGCACTAATCTCTTTCTGACTTTATCGAAAAACTCGTCGCAAACTTCTTTCGTAAGTCCGTCTTCAAACTCGCCGAGCCAATAGTCGTAAGGGTCTTTATTCGGCTCGAAATATCCTGCGAAACGCTTATTCGTTTCGAATATTTTTTCAAGGTACGGCTCGAATAAACTAAAATCGCTTTTCTCTTTTGCGGTGTGCCAAACGTCGTCGGCTTCGACTAAAAGTTTTTCGTATTCGACGTATTCTTCGACGGGGACTTTACACATATTTTTAACGTCTTTATAAAGAAGGTAAACTTGTCTTTTTTCTTCTTCGGTTAAGTTGTCGCTTTCGCTTTCCAAAAATTCCAAAAGAGATACCGTTTCGTCGCAAGTCGAAAGATAATAACTTTCTTCGCTAAGTACGGCAAGCGTTTGTCCACGGTTTTTAGACGTTCCTTTGGGGGCGGTAGTCGTACCGTCGTAAGAAATAAGTCCCATTGCGTGAGAGTACGCACTCATCTTTTGTTGAAGTATTTTCAAATTTTCTCTCGCTGTTTTAAGTTCCATTTTTCTCCTTTTTCAAAAAAAGGCTCGGAAAACCGAACCTTTTTTTATTACATAGAAAAGTTTTTGAAATAATTTTGTATCAATATAAACGGCGTGCCTTTATCTCCGCTTCCGCTCGTTAAGTCTGATAAACTTGCCAAAAGGTCGGTAAGTCTTCTCGGCGTAGTTCCTTGGCTCTTAATATTGTTTACCAAATCGCTTTCCTTGTTTTTAATCATATCTTTCATCGCTTCGATTGCTTGTTCGCCCGAAAGGTTTGCCAAATCGTTATCGGCAAGATATTTAAGTTTTATCTCGTTCGGCTTTCCTTCAAGTCCTTTGGTGTATGCAGGCGAACAAACGGGGTCTGCAAGTTCCCAAATTCCACCGACGGGGTCTTTGAACGCACCGTCGCCGTAAACCATAACTTCTATATTCTTTCCCGTACGGTTTTCAAGTTCTCTATGAAGGTCGTCAACGAATTTTTGACAATCTCTCGGGAAAAGTTTAACGCTGTTTTCGGTCGCTAAATTAGAACCTAAAACACCGTATTGTTCGTTATATCCGCTACCTAATACCGAGTGAGTTAAAATTTCGTCTAAACTTACTACTTTCTTTGCTCCCGCCTTTATAAGTGCGTTTTTAGTTCTCTTTCTCGAGTGAATATCCGCATTTATAACGTATTTCGTATGTTTTAATATCTCTCTCGGGTCGTTAGCCAAAATTACTTCGCAGTTTCCACCCATAGTGTGATAATAGTCGATATAGTCAACGCCCGTAAAGGTGTGTCTTACGTCGCCGAATTTAGCGTGAAATTCGTCGGCTGTAAATACTTCGCTATAAGGATTTACACCGCTTTCCAAAAGCGTTTCGGGAGTTATAAAACTGTTTCCGACTTCGTCGGACGGATAGGAAAGTTGAACGACGAGTTTTTTAACTCCTTTCGCTATTCCTTTTAATACCATAGAGAAACGGTTTCTCGAAAAGATAGGAAACACGAGTCCGACCGTTTCGTCGCCGAACTTTTCAGATATATCGGCAGCGTTTTGCTCGGCGGTAGCGTAATTTCCTTGTGCTCTCGCAACGGCCGCCTCGATTACTGCAACTACGTCC
>JAZRYO010000167.1:0-2274 GCA_045600785.1 Christensenellaceae bacterium
GATACCGTCGAAGGAATAAGGAGAAATCTTTCGGTAATATCCGAATACTCTTCCCTTGGAAATAATTTAGGTATGCTTACCGATTCACGCAGTTTTTCGAGTTATTCGAGATTTGATTTTTATAGAAGAATTTTATGTTCTTACGTCGGCAATTTGGTGGATAAAGGCGAATACGATTATAAAACGAGCGAAAAACTCGTAAGAGACATATGCTATTATAATGCGAAGGAGATTATAAAATAATGGACAAAATTATACCCGTCGTCGTAATTAACGACGTTAAAGACACTATACCTATGTTGAAAGCACTAAAAGACGGCGGAATAAATTGTGCGGAAATCACTTTTAGAACCGCTTGCGCAAAAGAAGCGATTGAAATAGCGGTTAAAGAGTTTCCCGATATGAATATCGGTGCAGGAACGGTAATAAACGCCGAACAATGTTTACAAGCATTGAATTTGGGCGTTAAGTTTATCGTATCTCCGGGACTTTCCGAAGAAGTCGCATCGCTTTGCCAAGCAAACGACGTTCCTTATTTCCCCGGTTGCGTTACGCCCACCGAAATTATGAAAGCAATATCGCTTGGACTTAAAGTCGTTAAGTTTTTCCCCGCAAACGTTTACGGCGGACTTAAAGCGTTAAAGGCTTTGTCAGGTCCGTTCCCTTCGTTGAAGTTTATTCCGACGGGTGGAGTTGATTTGACTAATTTAAGAGATTTTTTAGATTTTGATAAAATTTACGCTATTGGCGGAAGTTTTATGATGAAAGGCGATATAAAGAAAAATTGTCAAGACATACAGGAGATACTTAAAGACTACGAGGCTTAAAATGAATACCGAAAATAAATACGACATTATTGTTTTAGCAGGTCAATCAAACGCCGAAGGAAACGGCGTAGGAAAAACGACCGAAGAACTTTTTTTAGACGACGTATATGAAGTCGTCGATGAAAATCCGTGCTATATTTACGACGAACCCGAGAAAAGCGTTTGGGGACTTTTGAAAATTAGCGTGCCTACGGTTTCTAAATTGCAAAACTTTTCTATTCGCAAAAATGCCGAAGGAATTGATTGTCAATCATTTTCTACTTTCTTCGCTAACGAATATATTAAAGCGGGACTTTTGGAAAAAGACAGAAAAATTCTAATCGTCAAAACGGCGTGCGGTGGAGCGGGTTTTGCCAAAAAACAATGGGGAATAGGAAATCCTTTACACGAGAGAATGATATCTTTAATAGATAGTGCTTTATCTTATGGTAAAGACAGTAGAATAGTTGCTTTTTTGTGGCATCAAGGAGAACACGACGCCTATGAAAACGCAAGTTTTACCGATAAAGAAAGATACGACTTCTATTACGATAATTTTTTATCGACTTGTAAATTTGTAAGAGACAGATATAATAAATTTTCTTTTCCTATAATAGCAGGCGAGTTTGTCAACGATTGGGCGAGTAAATATCAACGTCAATGCGACGTAGTAGAAAATGCGACGAAAGACGTATTGAAAACTTTGGGTTATTCCGATTTCGTTTCAAGCGAAGGATTAAAATCGAACGACCAAGATATAAAAAACGGCGACGATATTCATTTTTCGGCGTTATCTTGCATTGAACTAGGAAAGAGATACTTTGAAAAATATAAAAATCTTGTAAGGAGTAAATAAAATGGGTAAAATTATTACTTTTGGTGAACTTATGTTAAGGCTGGCGCCTGATAATTATTTAAGATTTGTTCAAGCCGACCATTTGGAAGCGACGTTCGGCGGAGCGGAAGCAAACGTTGCAATATCCCTTGCGAACTACGGGGAAGACGTAGCGTTCGTTTCGAAACTTCCCGAACACGAAATAGGTCAAGCGGCGGTTAATTCATTACGTAAATTCGGAGTTGATACTTCTAAAATCGTTAGGGGTGGCGATAGAGTAGGAATTTATTATTGTGAAAAAGGTGCAAGTCAAAGACCGAGTAAGGTAATATATGACAGAGCGCATTCTTCTGTTGCCGACGCTAAATTAAAAGATTTCGACTGGGCAAAGATTTTTAAGGGAGTAAGTTGGTTTCACTTTACGGGTATTACCCCCGCACTTTCGGACGAAGTCGCTAAAATATGCTTAAAAGCGTGTAAAGAAGCAAAGAAAAGAGACATAACGATTTCTTGTGATTTGAATTTCCGTAAAAAACTTTGGACTAAAGAACAAGCTCAAGCCGTTATGGTCCCATTAATGGAATATGTTGACATCTGCATTGGAAACGAAGAAGATGCGGAAAATTGTTTAGG
>JAZRYO010000168.1:0-1231 GCA_045600785.1 Christensenellaceae bacterium
GGCGAACCTACCGAAGAAGAAAAGACGGAAGAAACTCCCGTAAGCGAAGAACCCGTTGAAGAAGAAAAGACGGAAGAAGTTCCCGCAAGCGAAGAACCTACCGAAGAAGTAAAGACGGAAGAAGTTCCCGCAAGCGAAGAACCTGCCGAAGAAGTAAAGGCTGAAGAAGTTCCCGCAAGCGAAGAACCTACCGAAGAAGTAAAGACCGAAGAAGTTCCCGCAAGCGAAGAACCTACCGAAGAAGTTCCCGCAAGCGAAGAATCTCACGACGCTGAATAATCTAAACAAAAAATTAACCCTTTTGCGAAATCGCAAAAGGGTTTTTGTTTTTCAATAGTTAAATTTTGAAAGTGAAACAAAATACCGTGCCTTTATCTAATTCCGAATAAACCGTTATTTTAACGCCGAGAAGGTCGGCAATTTTCTTAACGGTCGTAAGTCCGAGTCCGTTTCCTTTCGTCGTTCTCGACTTTTCGCCACGGTAGTATTTGTCGAAGATACGGAGTTTTGTTTCTTCGGTCATTCCTTCGCCGTCGTCTTTAATTCCGACCGATAGATAGCCGTCTTTTTGAACTGCCGAAATATAAACAGAAGTTTTTGCAAACTTAACTGCGTTTTGTACGACGTTTAATATCATTTGCTTGATTAAATCTTTATTGCTTAAAATCGAAAATTCTTCCATTTCGATTTGGACGTCGATATTTTTTTGTTCCCACTCGTTTTGTAGAAGAAGTACGCATTTTCTAATTTCTTCGGTTAGGTTAAATTCTTCTTTCTCGACGTTGCCGTTTCCGTTTTCCAAACTACTAAGTAGAAGGGTGTTTGCGGTAAGGTCGATAAGTCTGTCCGATTCGGAAACTATTAAGGATAGATACTCTTTTTCTTCTTTGCCTTTAACCTTTCCGTTTGCGATAAGTTTTGCAAATCCCCTAATCGAAACGATAGGCGTTTTAAGTTCGTGCGAGAAGTCGTTGATAAAATCTTTTTTTGACTCTTCCGACTGCTTAAGTCTATCTCTTATTTTATATAGGCAAGAAAAAACCGAACTGAAATATTTGTTTGAAGTCGGTATCGCAACCGAGTAATTACCGCTTAAAAGTTCGTTGCAAATTTCGTCGATTAAAGCAAGCGAATTTTTCTTTTTTACAACCTGCCTTGAAAAAATCAAAAAGCATAGAAAGACGCCAAATAGTGCGGTGAATATAACGAAAGGGATAAAATTCGGCATAGA
>JAZRYO010000169.1:0-1180 GCA_045600785.1 Christensenellaceae bacterium
GTACTCTTGATAAACTTCTTTTATCGTCATACCGCTTTTTATTTTTTCCATAGCGACGTCGTGATCCATACCCGTCAGATCGACGCATATTCTCACGCATCTGTCCAGAAGTTTTACGTTCGAAGGTTTGACGTTTACCATTAAATTGCTGATAGTATATCCCGTTTTTATCATCGATGCGGTCGTCAACATATTCAGGACCATTTTCGTTGCCGTACCCGCTTTTAATCTCGTCGAACCGGTTATGACTTCTGCGCCCGTGTCGGTTATTATTACGACGTCGGATAACTTTCCGATTTTGCAATCTTCGTTGCAAGAAAGAGTAATGACTTTTGAGCCTAACTGTTTGGCGTATCCCATTGCACCGAGAAGATATTGAGCGTCGCCCGATACGGATATTCCGACTACGACGTCTTTCTCGGTCAAATTATTGTTTTTTAAGTCTTTAATGCCGTTTTCGAAAATGTCTTCGGAGTTCTCGGCGGCAAACCTTAAACACCTGTCTCCGCCCGCCATAATTCCGACTACCATTTCGGGAGAAACGCCGTAAGTCGGCGGACATTCCGATGCGTCTAAAACCCCAAGTCTTCCCGAAGTTCCGCAACCTAAATAAATAAGTCTTCCGCCCTTTTTGAACGCATCGACGATAATATCTACCGCTTCGCTAATCTTCGGCAACGCCTTTTCGACGGCATACGCTATTTTTTTATCTTCTTCGTTCATAACTTTAACTATTTGTAAAGAAGACATATTGTCAATATTCATAGAATTTACGTTTCTTTCTTCTGTCTTTTTCATTTTAGAGCCTCCGAGTAAAGTATAGCACGGTTTATCTACTATTGCAACCCCCAAATTGTATCAGTAATTCAAAAACCACTACCGTTAGTGTCTATAAAACGTAATATTTTTTTATTTTTCGCAAGGCGGAAAAATAATCTCTTTATACAATTTTGGAATTATTTTGTTTTTGCAATTAAAGTCTAATGCGGAAATGTCGTCGAACATACCGAAATGTACGGGAATAAAATAATTGGAATTTATAGATAGAGTAAACTTTCGTGCGTCTTCTTTATTCATATTATTACCGTAGCCGTTTATAGGCAAAAAAACCGCTTCGAAATTTTTCGTCGGCAAACTTTCAAATACTTTATCGTTTAACAGGGTATCGCCTGTAATATAA
>JAZRYO010000170.1:0-2897 GCA_045600785.1 Christensenellaceae bacterium
AGAAAGATTATTAAAAATTACGAAACTGCTGACGCATCGGGCGTCGCATTAAACGGCGTTTCTCTGAAATGCAGAGATAGCTAGTTCGTATCCATTTTAGGACCGTCGGGATGCGGTAAAACCACCCTTCTTAACATAATCGGCGGATTAGACAGATACACGACGGGCGACCTTTTAATTAACGGCGTATCGACGGTTAATTACAGTGATAGCGATTGGGATACTTATAGAAATCACTCGGTCGGTTTCGTCTTTCAAAACTACAATTTGATACCACATCAAACGGTACTTGAAAACGTCGAACTTGCTATGACGATAGCCGGCTTTTCGAAAGAAGAAAGGACTAAAAAGGCAAAGGAAGTTTTACAAAGGGTAGGACTTCGTGGTTCATATAAAAAACACCCGAATCAATTATCGGGCGGACAAATGCAAAGGGTTGCGATAGCGAGAGCGCTTGTAAACGACCCCGACATTTTGCTTGCCGACGAGCCGACGGGTGCGCTTGACAGTAAGACAAGCGTACAAATAATGGACTTAATCAAAGAGATTGCAGGCGAAAGGCTTGTAATTATGGTCACACATAATCCCGAACTTGCCGAAAAATATTCGACGAGAATAGTTAGGATAAAAGACGGCGAAGTCGTTGACGACAGTAATCCGTTCACGGACGAAGAAAAACAAAAGAAGAAGTCAAGCCAAAAGAAAGTCGATAGTAAAAAATCGAAAATGAGTATATGGACGGCTTTCAAACTTTCGGCGAAGAACTTGTTTTCGAAACGTGGTAGAACTGCTATGGTCGGAATTGCGGGGTCTATAGGTATTATAGGAATTGCGCTTATTCTCGCCGTATCGACGGGTTTTGAAGCGTATATGTCAAAACTGCAATCGGATACGATGTCGGCATATCCCATAACGATTAGCGAATGGAATATAGACCTTGAAGGACTTAAAAATCTGGGTTCGGATGACGACTTGGCAGAATATACATCGGAACAAAAATTATATACCCGTACGTTTTTCAATAAGCTTATAAGTATGTTAAAGAAAAACGATTTGTCAAAAGAATACGTATCTTATCTTGAAAATTTCGTCGAATCGGAGAACGATAAATTAAAGGAAAAAGACTCTTGGAAATATTCGATAAAGAAGAAATACGGATTTAACGTAAACGACTATTTGTTCTCGAATATCAACTTCGTTTTGCCCGAAGGCGCATCCGTTGGGGAAGTTCAAACTTTCGAGTTTGACAAATTCGTAATGCCGATAAACACACTCGTTCAAGCGATTATGAAAATTTTTGCAGGACCTTTGGGAAGTTCGGATATGGGCAGTATGATAACGCCCGATTTCGTTTACAGTTATATTCCGACTCTTTGCGAAATGCCCGACAATATAAACTTAATTAAATCGCAATACGAGATAATAGACGACGGCGGTCGTTGGGCGGAAAACGAAAACGAACTTATGCTTGTCGTAGATTCGAAAAACGCTATAAGCGATATAACCCTTGCACTTTTGGGTATTCAAGAAGTAAGTTTGGATAGAGAAAACGTTGCGGTAGAGTTTACGGGCGAAAAAGAATTTTCTTTTGAAGATATCAAAAACAAATCTTTCTATTACGTCAAAAACGATAACCGTTATTTTGAAAACAATTCGTTTTTACAAAGTGTTCTTTCGGGTATGGGATACTACCCGACGGCAGACTATTTAGAAGACGTATTCAGCGTGGAAGACGGCGAACTTAAAAGTATGTTTAGGAGTAATACCGTCGATTATACCGAACTTAAAATCGTAGGCGTCGTAAGACTTAAAGAGGGAGTAAATTCGGGCGTTTTATCGACGGGACTTGCATATACTTCGGCGTTTACCAAAAAAATCTTAAAAGACAACGCAGGATATTTGGAAAACGACGAATTAAAAGGCACGTCGAAAATAGTCAAATCGGCAATCGAGAAAGAAAGTCAAGGCGGTCAACTTACTATTTGGTCGCAAGTCAGGGACGTTATATCGGGTGCGACCACTCAAACTTCCTTTTTCACGACGGTGGCTGAACTTGCGGGTAGCGATAAGATAAAATCGCTTTCGGTATATTCCGTCGATTATGACAGCAAAGAAAGATTAAAAGATAAATTAGACGCTTGGAACGACGATATGGATAGCAAGGGAACTCCCGAAAAGAAGGTCACCTATTCGGACTCGACTGACACGATATTCGCCGCATTAAATACGGTAATTAACGCCGTCAAGATAGTTTTAATCGCCTTTACTTCGATATCGCTCGTCGTATCTTCTATTATGATAGGAATAATAACCTACGTATCAGTCGTCGAAAGGACGAAAGAGATAGGCATACTCCGTTCTATAGGTGCGAGAAAGAAAGATATATCGAGAATATTCAACGCCGAAACGTTTATTATAGGACTTCTTTCGGGCGGACTCGGTGTCGGAATAACTTATCTACTTATGATACCTATAAATATTTTCGTCGGACAAAAACTTGCAAATATCGAAAGACTTGCGATGCTTCCTTGGTCGAGTGCTTTAATATTAGTTGCGATAAGCGTCGTGCTTACTTTGGTGGCGGGCATTATTCCTTCGTCCATAGCAAGCAAGAAAGACCCTGTTATCGCACTCCGTACAGAATAAAAAAATTGCGTTTCGGAAAACTCCGAAACGCTTTTTTATTTGTTTTTGTTTTTAATTTCTTTGGCGAGTAAATCGTGCCTTAAAATAAAATCTTGCATTTTTTTATTCATAAGGTATTGTTGTTGGGGATAGGTCGTCGGGTCTAAAAGTCCGTCTTCCGATTTTTTCGTTTTAGGTTCTTCCTTTTCCGTTTGGTCGAAAACCTTATTTTTGTCCGACAAATTGCCAAACTTGTCAATTAAATCTTGCAG
>JAZRYO010000171.1:0-5580 GCA_045600785.1 Christensenellaceae bacterium
AAAAGTTTTTTTCGATAGGCGCAAACTTGGGTTTTATCGTTATGATGTTTTTAGACGTGATTTTTAAGTAAAAAAATATAGACAAAGGGAAATTATAATGGTATAATACAATTCATCGAGTCGGTTGTACGGTTGCGGGGAGAAATCCACGAGGAAAGTCCGAGCTCCACACGGCAGGATGCCGCCTAACGGACGGTGAAGGCAACTTTAAGGAAAGTGCAACAGAAAATAACCGCCTAAATTTTTAGGTAAGGATGAAAAGGCGAGGTAAGAGCTCACCGGCGCTTTGGAGACAAGGCGTGCTGTGTAAACCCCATTCGGAGCAAGATAGGAATAATCCATACGATAGCCGGTCAGGATTATTTATAAAACGTCGCTTGAACTTGTCGGCAACGGCAAGTCTAGATTGATAACCGTATTAAATGACAGAACTCGGCTTATAGACCGACTCGATATTCTAAAAAAGGTTGCGAATATTATGGAAAAAGGTCAAACGCTTGATAAACTTCATAAAGTAGAAACCGAAATGATAGCGAAGTTCGACGAAGTGTGTAGAAAGCACGATATTAAGTATTTCGTCGTTTTCGGTACTGCTTTGGGTGCGGTAAGACATAAAGGGTTTATTCCTTGGGACGACGACGTCGATATCGGTATGCTTCGAGAAGACTACGAAAAACTTAAAATGGTCGATAAAGAAGAATTCGGGGATATAGCGTTAGTCAATCCCGAAGACGATTGTATTTATCACGAAAAAGTTTTTCCGGAACTCTATAAAAAAGGTACGGTATTCGTTGACGAATATTCGTATAAGTACGACGAAGCGAGAAACGGCAAACATACGGCGACGCCTATTTGGGTTGATATTTTTATTTATGATAGAGTTAATTCAAAACTCGAAGCGTTATGGAAAATCGTCCGTTCGTCTTTTTTGAAAAAGAAATATCACTTTGCGAAATTCAGAGTGGTCAACGTTGACGGCGACTCTTTTATTAAGCGATTATCGCATTTTATTAAAAGACAATTTCACGGATTTCTTAATAAAAAACAAGGCGCAGAGTATCGAATTTATAAAAAATACACGAATATAGTAAAAAGGGAAAAAGGCAAATATATCGTGTCGTTTAGTACCTATTCGAAAAAAGAAATATATAGAACGCTTTGTCTATACGACGATGCTATGCCCTTAAAACGCATTAAGTTTGAAGATATTGAAGTATATATTCAAAACAACTATGAAGAAATGCTTACGACAATGTACGGAGATTATATGACTCCGCCACCCGAAGACAAAAGATATGCGCATATTCCGTATATTATTGATTTCGGAGAAGGGGAAGTTGCCGATTTAAGAGAAGTAATGTAAAAAACAGTTCACGTTTCGTGAACTGTTTTTTAATTTAGTCAAAGCAATCTATTAAAATTTTATCGTATTTTTCACCGCTATTATATAGGTCTATGCGTTTTTTAATTTCTTTATCCGCATTTTGAAGTTTTACGGGTGTAAGTTCGTATTTTGAAAGGTCAACTGCTTTCATAGCGAGAAGGTTTATCGCCGTTTCGCTGTTTAAGTACCCGTCGGTTACGCAATAAGAAATTATATTTTTACTCATTGCGAGATTAAAGGGAATTTCGACGTTTCTAAACGGCGTTCCCATAAATACGACTTTTGCCCTTGGAGATACGACGTTATATAAAACGGTGGTGCTTAATTTAAGGTCGGTAATGTAAACGGCGTTTGCTACCATGCGTGCGCCGGTTATCGCTGAAATTTCGTTTACGGTATTTTCGTTTTGAAGTACGGTATAGTATATGCCGGACTGTTTGGCAAGCCTTAAATTTTCTTCGTTTTTATCGATAATTATAGGCACGCCTTGATAATAAGATATTATTTGCGCTAAAATGACGCCCACGACGTTTCCGCCCAAAATCGCAACGTGTTGACCTTTTTCGAAGTTCAATGCGTTTACGACGGATAAAGCGAGTTTAATGTATTCTACGTAAACGACGTCGTCGTCTTTAACGTTGTCGGGAAGTAAAAATACGTCGCTTGCTTTAAGAACCGCAAAGTCTTTCAAAAATCCGTCTTTATTTTTGCCTGCATATTCGAATTCGTAGCAGTTTTCTTCGTCCCCGTTTATGCAATGATAACATTTTCCGCAAGGGTGCATAGGGGATAGATATACCCTTTGACCTTTTTGAAGGTAGTTTACGTCAGGACCTACCGCCGTTATTTGCCCTACCGCCATAGAACACGGGATATAGGGAAGTTTAAGGTTTTTATTTACCCCCGCCATAAGAGCGACGTCTTCTTCGGTAATAAGCGAACGGGTAATTCTGACCTTTACGCAGTCAACCCCGTCTAACGCCTCGACCTTTTTTACGCTTTTAAGTTCGTTAAATTCTGTAATTTGCCAGCCGTTCATAAAACTCCTTTAATGTGCTGTATTTCTTTATGATTATATTATACAACGCCTTTTTTTGCAAGTAAATAGAGAAAATAGGGAAAAATAAATAAATTACAAATTAAAAACGATTGACACGGGATAAAAAAAGATATATAATAATCAAGCATTAAAACTTTTAAGAGGTGAAACATGAAAGCGGGAATCCATCCTAATTATAAAATCGTTACCGTTCAATGCGCTTGCGGAGAAACTTTCCAAGCGGGAACGACGAAGGACGTCGACGTTATTAAGGTCGATATTTGTAGCAAATGCCATCCTTTCTTCACCGGCAAGCAAAAACTTGTAGATACCGGCGGAAGAGTTGACAAATTCAAGAAAAGATACGGAATTTAATCGTATCTCTATTCGGCTTATTTTAAGCGAAGAAATTTACGAGCCTCGATATTCTTATCGGGGCTAAATTTTTATATTGATTATGAAAGACAAAAAGATAAGAAAAACACAAATAGGCGGTCAAGCCGTTTTGGAAGGCGTTATGATGCGTGGAAAACGTGGTATGGCGACCGCCGTCAGAGACGGAGAAGGGGTTATAAGACTCGAAGCAAAGCGTTTAACTCCGCCCGAAAAAAAGCCGTGGATACTCAAAGTGCCTATAATAAGGGGTGCGGTCAGTTTTTTCGAATCACTCATTTTTGGTACTAAAATTTTGATGCGTTCCGCCGAAGTTTACGGCGAAGAAGAATCCGAACCTTCCAAATTTGAAAAATGGCTATCAAAAACGTTCAAATTAGATATTATGGACGTTATCATTTGGCTTGGTGTAATTTTGGGTTTGGGCTTTTCGATACTTTTATTTATTCTTTTACCGCAAATTATTACCGATATATTCGCAAAGTGGTTTACGTTAAATAAGACGGGGATAATATATAACCTTATCGAAGGCGGAATAAGAATTCTTATTTTTGTTTCGTATATTCTATTAACTTCGCTACTTAAAGACATAAAAAGAACGTATATGTATCACGGGGCGGAGCATAAAACTATAACGTGCTATGAAAAGGGACTGCCTTTAACCGTCGAAAACGTTAAAAAATGTAGGAGAGTACACGATAGGTGCGGAACGACGTTTATGTTTTTCGTAATGATTGTCAGTATTTTGGTCTTTTCTATCGCCAACACCTTTATAGGTGCTACGGGTGTACTCCGTATGCTTATTAAAATAGCGTTTTTACCGCTTGTCGCCGGGTTATCGTACGAACTTTTGAAAGGGCTTTCCAAAACCGAGAGTAAACTCGTTTTGCCCTTAAAAGCCCCCGGACTTTTACTTCAAAGAATAACGACGAAAGAACCCGACGACGATATGATAGAAGTTGCGATTAAGGCATTTTCCAAAGCACTTAAAATGGACGAAGACGAAAACGAACCCGAATGCGAATTCGTGTTGCCGAAAAAACTTTCCGAAGTGCTTAAAGAAGTTAAAGAAGTTTTTGCTAAAAACGGTATAGACGAATCGGATGCGGAGTGGCTTATTTCGATTGTCGCAAACGTCAGTCGTAGCGACTTAAATAAAGAAAAAACTCTTACTGCTTCTCAAATCGAAAAGATAAATTCTTACGCTAAAGAACGTTTAACGAAAAGACCGCTATGGTATATTTTAGGCACGGCGGACTTTTACGGCTACGAATTTAACGTCGACGAAAGGGTGTTAATTCCCCGTCCCGAAACGGAAGAACTCGTATCTTTAGCACTTAATTTTATTACCGAAAACAGTAAGGTTTTAGACCTTTGTACAGGTAGCGGTGCGATAGCGATAACCGTCAAGAAAAAGACGGGCGCAAGCGTTTATGCAAGCGATATAAGCGACGATGCGTTGAAGGTCGCAAGCGACAATGCGTTGAAATTAAACGCCGAAATAAAATTTATAAAAAGTGATTTGTTTGAAAATATTTCGGATAAATTCGACGTAATAATTTCAAACCCACCGTATATAAAAAGTGGGGATATAAGTTCGTTAGACGACGAAGTTAAGTCGTTTGAACCTATGCTTGCGCTTGACGGCGGAGAAGACGGACTCTTTGTTTACCGTCGAATTTCGGACGGTATCGGCGATAAACTTACAAGTGGCGGAATACTGTTTTTGGAACTTGGAATAGACCAAGCCGAAAGCGTTAAAAAAATGTTTGAAAAAGAATTTGACGTTGAAATAATTAAAGATATAAACGGAATTGAAAGGATATTAAAGGCGGTTAAAAAATGATTGAAAAACTCGAAGGTATTTTGAATAGATATAACACTTTAACCGAACTTTTATCGGACGAAAAAACTTTGCAGGATATGGAAAGTTTCAAGAAATATTCTAAAGAAAGGGCGGGTATGGAAGAAGTCGTCGAGAAGTATTTGGAATATAAAAAAGTCGATAGTGATTTTTCTTCGCTTGACGAACTTATAAAGACCGAAACGGACGGCGATATGAAAAAAATGCTTGAAGACGAGTATTATACTTGCAAAGAAAGGTTGGCGATTCTTACCGACGAACTTAAAATTTTATTGCTTCCCAAAGACCCCGACGACGATAAAAACGTCATAGTCGAAATCCGTGGCGGTGCAGGTGGTGAAGAAGCGGCGCTTTTTGCTTACGAACTTTATCGTATGTACGTCAAGTATGCCGAAAAGAACAGGTGGAAAACCGAAGAAATCGACAGTAATAATACAGAACTCGGCGGAGTAAAAGAAGTAGTTTTTTCTATAAACGGAAAGGGTGCGTACAGTAAACTCAAATACGAAAGCGGAGTGCATAGAGTACAAAGAGTACCGGAAACCGAATCCGGCGGGCGGATTCATACTTCCGCAGCAACGGTAGCCGTACTTCCGGAAGCGGAAGAAGTGGATGTTGAGATCGATCCTAACGATGTTCGGGTAGATATTTTCTGTGCCTCCGGTCCCGGGGGACAGTGTGTAAATACTACCAAATCCGCCATTCGTCTTACTCATATTCCTACCGGTATCGTGGTATCCTGTCAGGACGAAAAGAGCCAGATCAAGAATAAAGATAAGGCCATGAAGGTACTTCGTTCCAGAATTTACGAAAAGGTAATGCAGGAGCAAAACGACAGTATTTCTTCTACCCGTAAATCTTTGATCGGTTCCGGTGACCGGTCGGAAAGAATCCGCACCT
>JAZRYO010000172.1:0-2070 GCA_045600785.1 Christensenellaceae bacterium
AACGAAGGAAGAAGTCGGGTTTTTAATGACGGCAAACGATAAGGAGAAGAAAAATGCAAAAAAATCAAATAAACGCCGTCCGTGAACCCCTTTTCCACGTAACGAGAAAAAATAACACTAAACCTATAGCTCATATTTTAATTGCCGTTCTTTCGGTAATTTTGGGACTTATTGTAGGTTCGCTTATATGTTCGCTTTCGACTGGACACGGAATATTAGAATTTTTCACGGCGTTATACGACGGTGCTTTCGGAACTAAAGAACTTACTTGGACGACGTTAAGAGATTCCGCACTTTTACTCGGTGTTTCCATTGCGGTCGTTCCTGCGTTCAAAATGAAATTTTGGAACTTGGGTGCAAACGGACAAGTACTCGTCGGTGCTTTGGCTGCGATTATTTGTATGGATTTTTTAGGCGGAGACAACAGCGACCTTTTCGTCAATATTTTAATGGTATTTGCAAGTATTATCGCAGGTATCGTTTGGGCGGTTATTCCTGCAATATTCAAAGCGTGTTTCAACACCAACGAATCGTTGTTCACCTTAATGACGAATTATATAGCCGAATATCTCGTTTTATTCTATATTAAGGAAAGAGTTTCTTCGGGTTCGGGTACTTTCCCGACGCTTGAATACGGTTCTTTTAAGACAATAGGCGGAAATGTTTATCTTCTTCCGATAATCATCGTCGCAGTATTGACAATCGTTATGAGTATTTATCTTAAATACAGTAAACACGGCTATGAAATATCAGTTGTAGGCGGAAGTAAAAACACGGCGAAATATATCGGTATAAACGTTAAGAAAGTAATTATTAGAACACTCGTTTTATCTGGTGCAATATGCGGTATTATCGGACTATTGTTAGTAGGTACGGTATCTCCGACGATATCGAGTTCAACGCATAGGGGTTATGGCTTTACGGCGATAATGACTTCTTGGCTTGCAGGCTTTAATCCTATCACGATGGTATTTACTTGCTTCTTCGTAACCTTCGTCACTTGTGGTATGAAGACCGTTAGGTCAACTTTCGGCATAGGAAACGATTCTACGTCGAATTTGGTTATAGGTCTTATTTATTTCTTCCTTATAGCGAGTGAGTTTTTCGTAAACTACAAACTTATTTTCAGAAAGAAATCAAAGAAAGCAAAAAAAGAAAAGAAGGGGGATAAATAAATGAATTTCGAATCATTATTTGTCGATGCTATTCCTTGGGCGATGGTTTTACTTTACGGTTGCGTAGGCGAAATCATTATGGAAAAAGCAGGACACTTGAATTTGGGTATCCCCGGCATTATGAGTACGGGAATACTCGGCGGATATTTATTTACTATGACTTACGTTGACGGACTTCAAGACCCATACAGTGCAAGTTGGATTTTATGCGTAATTTTAGCCCTTGTCGGTTCGGCGATTTTTGGTGCGTTAGCATCGGGAATTTACGGATTTTTAACGATATCGTTAAAGTCTAACCAAAACATTTCGGGACTTGCCTTAACGACTTTCGGTGCGGGAATTACCGACTTCTTTATGAAAAAGATTAAGGCGACGGACGCAAGTATCGACGCTGCCGGTAAGATAATCAGAAAAGGACTTTTCGGCGACGTTTCGAGTTTGGGAATATTTGGAAAACTGTTTTTAAGCTACGGCGTATTTATTTATATTGCAATAGTAATAGCCGTTATATCGGCGATTATTCTCAAAAGGACTAAAGTCGGTTTGCATTTAAGAGCGGTCGGCGAAAGTCCTGCAACTGCGGACGCTTCGGGAATTAAGGTCGTAAGATATAAATATTTTTCGGTTTTAATAGGCGGAGCGATAGCAGGTATCGGCGGTATTACTTACGTTATGGATATCTCGACGGGTGTTCACGACAGTACGACGTTTATACAAGCGATAGGCTGGCTTGCCATTGCACTCGTTATTTTCACTCTTTGGAAACCCGATTTAGCGATATTAGGCTCGATACTTTTCGGTATCTTATATTTCCTTCCTGCGAAAATCAACTTCAAAATCAATCCGTATCTTATTAAAATGGCGCCTTACGTCTTTACGGTAATCGTTCTTTTGG
>JAZRYO010000173.1:0-2036 GCA_045600785.1 Christensenellaceae bacterium
ATATGCGTCGTATATGGGAAAAATGATTTCTTATTACGTTTTTGACGACGTTAAAGTGGATAAAATGCTAATTTGTCTATCCGGACAACACGAAATGAAGGTTGATTTTTCCGGATTTAGAAATTTTTTCACTTTACATCACATTGCAAAACCTATTTATAACGCTTTCGTCATAACCAAAAAACTCGGGACTAAATTATTAAAATTCGAAAAAGACGATGATAATCTTGTTGTCTTTCCTACGAAAACCGACGACGGATATTCTATAATGTTATCTTATTCGGACGAAAACTTTTCAAAGTCGTTAAAAGATTATAAAGACACTATCGAAATTAACGGAATAAACGGTGATTTTGAAGTCGTTGAATATTTAATCGACAAAAATCATACTAACCCTTACGATGTCTTTTTACGAGAAAAAATGACCGACGATTTAACCGAAAATCAAATTAAAAAACTTAAAGAAGAAGGAAAATTAAAACCGCTATACAAAAAAAGGACTTCCTACAAAGGAAGTGGAAAAATTGACGTTGAATTTACAGACAACGCATTATGTTTAATCGAACTTAAAAGAATTTAATTAAAGATGCGTCCCAAAAGTCAAAACTTTTGGAACGCACCTTTAATTTAATAAATTCCTTGCATTATCATTGCTTTTGCAACCTTCTTAAATCCTGCTAAATTCGCACCTTTAACAAGGTTGTAATCTAAACCGTATTCTTCGATTGCATCTTGAATTTGAGAGTATATATTTTTCATAATATTTTTAAGTTTTTCGTCAACTTCTTCTTTAGTCAAGGGAAGTCTTAAACCGTTTTGACTCATTTCAAGTCCCGAAACGGCAACTCCGCCTGCGTTTACGGCTTTACTCGGACAAACTAAAACGCCGTTTTGGGTTAAAAATTCAATTGCCTCGTTAGTGGTCGGCATATTAGATACTTCGCAAAGTATTTTAGCACCGCTTTTAACGAGTAGTTTAGCGTCGTCAAGAGTAATTTCGTTTTGAGTCGCACACGGCATATAAACGTCCGCTTTAACCTTTCCCCAAGGTTTTTCGCCTTTGAAAAACGGTACGTTAAACTTTTTAGAATAATCTTCAATTCCAAGCGACGTATTTCTTTTCATTTCCAAAAGATAATCGATTTTTTCGCCTGAAACTCCGTCTTTATCGTAAACGTAGCCTTGACTTCCCGAAATAGAAACGACTTTTCCGCCAAGTTCGGATATTTTTTTGCAAACGCCCCAGCTTACGTTGCCGTATCCCGAAAGTGCAAAGGTTAAACCCTTAATTTCCTTTCCGAAATGATTTAATACTTCTTCTAAAAAGTAAACTGCGCCAAATCCCGTCGCTTCGGGGCGGAGTAAACTTCCGCCAAAAGATAAGTCTTTTCCCGTTAATGCGCCGTTATCGTATTTTGTCTTGATTTTTTTGTATTGACCGAACATATAGCCTATTTCTCTTGCGCCGACTCCTATATCGCCTGCGGGAACGTCCAAAGAACTTCCTATATATTTATGAAGTTCATTGATAAAACTTTGACAAAAACGCATAATCTCGGCGTCTGATTTTCCTTTCGGGTCAAAATCCGAACCGCCTTTTGCACCGCCCATAGGAAGTGAAGTCAAACTGTTTTTGAAAACTTGTTCAAATCCTAAAAATTTAAGAACGCTTTGATTGACAGTCGGGTGAAATCGAAGTCCGCCTTTATACGGTCCTATTGCATTGTTAAACTGAATTCTATATCCACGTTGAATATGGTAATTGCCGTTATCGTCTTCCCACGGGACTCTAAACGAAATTATTCTATCCGGTTCGACCAAGCGTTCCAAAACACAATTTTTTCTATATAATTGTTCGTTTTTAGAAATTGCAGGGTTTAATGATAACAATACTTCTTCGACCGTTTGTAAAAATTCGGGTTCAAAGTCGTTTTTTTGCTTTGTTTTTTCTATTACTTCTAAAATATAAGGATTTACGTTCATATTTATCTCCTAAAAGTTATTATATCTTAAAATCATTGAAAAGTAAATATAAA
>JAZRYO010000174.1:0-2301 GCA_045600785.1 Christensenellaceae bacterium
CCTTACGGCTGGCTTTCCATTGCGGGACTCGGCGATATGCACTCGTCAACGGGAAACAATATTACTCCCGCAAAAGTTTTGGAAGTTTACGAACCTGATATGGTAAGATGGCTTTTTGCGAAGTATGCGCCTACCGACGGATTTGCGTTTAACTTCGACGATACGATTATCCGTCATTACAGCGAATTCGATAAAGGACTCGAAAGCGTTCAAAAGGGCGAAGCCGACGAATATAACAATTCTGTTTACGAACTTTGTATGTTAAACGGTACTTCTGTTAAAGGAAAAGTTCCTTTCGGAGTTTTGGCGTCGGTTGCGACGATTGTCGATTTTAATCCGCAATCGGTCAAAGAGATACTTGCAAAAATAGGCGTTGAGTTCGACGAGCAAGACGAAGTAAGACTTGAAAGGGTTAAAAACTGGATAACCATACATCAACCGTCGAAAATGTATAAACTTTTGGAAAAGAGAAACGACGAATATTATTCGACGGTTTCGGACGAAGAAAAAGAAGTCGTTAAAAAACTTGCCGACTATATCGAAAACAGCGACAGCATAAACGAACACGATATCCAACAATATTTGTACGACCTTATGAACAAACCCGAACTTTCCAAAAAGGAAAACACCGTTCGTCAACAAAGATTTTTTGCGGTAATATATAACATTTTATTCGGCGTTGAGAAAGGACCGAGATTATATTTGTTCTTATGCGCAATCGATAAAGAGAAGTATTTACCTTTACTTAAATTCTAAAAACTTAAAAGCCGTGTCGGTTTAGACACGGTTTTTTTTAACTTTTGAAAGTGTATACTTTCAAAAAGTTGTAAAATAATGTATTTAGTGTTATAATATATAATAGCAAATTTTTTGGACCGAGTATTTTCGGCAATTCAAGGAGGAAAAATGCCAAAAAACGAATACAACTCTAAAGACATTAAAATACTTGAAGGTTTGGAGGCTGTAAGAGTACGTCCCGGAATGTACATAGGTTCGACGGGTACTAAGGGACTTCATCATATACTTTGGGAAATAGTAGATAACGCAATAGACGAAGCGGCGAACGGACATGCCGACAGTATTGAAGTAGTTTTATATAAAGACGGTAGCGTTTCCGTTGAAGATAACGGGCGTGGCATACCGACGGATATACACGAAACGGCAAAAATATCGGGCGTCGAAGTCGTATTTACTCAACTTCACGCAGGCGGTAAATTCAATAACGAAAATTACAGTTATTCGGGTGGATTACACGGAGTAGGCGCTTCGGTCACCAACGCACTTTCGGAGTGGCTTCAAGTCGAAGTGTATAAAGACACCGTTTACAAAATGTCTTTCCACAGTTATTTTGATAAGAAAA
Organism: Christensenellaceae bacterium; assembly: GCA_045600785.1. GTDB lineage: Bacteria > Bacillota > Clostridia > Christensenellales > Borkfalkiaceae > UBA10281. The sequence continues at coordinate 1,361 of JAZRYO010000174.1, forward strand.
AGAACAAAATGATTTCGGGCGAACCCGTTTCTCATTTGGTAAACACCAAAGAAAAAACCAAGAAAAAGGGAACGTTCGTACGTTTTAAGCCGGACGCAACGGTGTTTGAAACCGTAGAGTTTAATCTTGAAACGATAGCGAAAAGACTTCGTGAACTTGCCTTTTTGAATAAAGGGCTTTCGATAAAATTGACCGACCTTCGCTACGACGATAAGTTTTATTCAAAGACATTTAAGTACGACGGCGGACTTATAGACTACGTTTTATTCTTAAACGAAGGCAAAGAAAAGAATTATCCGACGCCGGTATATACCAAAGTCGAAAGGGACGGAATATCAATAGAATTTGCGATACAGCATACCAACTCTTACGTCGAAAGCGTATTTTCTTTCGTAAACAATATTCCGACTCCCGAAGGCGGTATGCACGAAGTCGGATTTAAGTCGGGAATAACGAGAGCGCTTAACGATTATGCAAAAGCGAACAATTTGGTAAAAGATAAAGACGTCGCCCTTCAAGGCGAAGATTTCAGAGAAGGTATGACGGCGATTTTATCGGTTAAAATGAAAAACGTCGAGTTTGAAGGACAAACCAAAACCAAACTCGGCAACCCCGAAGCAAAGACGGCGGTGGAGTCGGCTACGGTTGATGAACTTACGAGAATAATGCAAAGTAAGGGAACGAAATCGACTTTCGACACTATGATTAAAAAGGCGTTAGACGCCGCAAAGGTAAGAAACGCCGCAAGAAAAGCAAAGGAAATCGCAAGGGCAAAGACGGGTGCGGACAATATGAAACTCGTCGGTAAACTTGCGTCGTGTTCTTCTAGAAAAGCCGAACTTAACGAAATATTCATAGTCGAAGGCGATTCGGCAGGCGGAAGCGCAAAGCAAGGTAGGGACCGTCAACATCAAGCGATATTGCCCCTTCGTGGTAAGCCG
>JAZRYO010000175.1:0-3971 GCA_045600785.1 Christensenellaceae bacterium
ATACAAAACGAAAAAAGCGTAAGTATTCCAAAGCGTGCCCATAAACTTTCTTTGGGCTTCGGAAACAGCCTCGTCGTAAAATCTCGGAGGCAACCACGGTGCGGCACCGGTATAGAAATACCACCTTACCGCGTCCGCGCCCTGCTTATCGAGAACGCTCCACGGATCTACGACGTTGCCCTTATGTTTACTCATTTTTATACCGTTTTTATCGTTGACGTGTCCTAAAACTATACAGTTTTTGAAAGGTGCTTTTCCGAATAGTAAAGTCGATATCGTAAGCAAGGTATAAAACCAGCCACGAGTTTGGTCAACCGCTTCGGATATAAAGTCTGCGGGGAAATGCTTTTCGAAAAGTTCTTTGTTTTCAAAAGGATAGTGATATTGTGCGAAAGGCATTGAACCCGAATCGAACCAACAGTCGATAACTTCTTTGACTCTTTTCATTTTTCCGCCACACTTTCCGCAAGTGCAAGTCGGCTCGTCGATATACGGACGGTGAAGTTCGATATCGCCCTTTATATTACAAGCGTCTTTGAGTTCTTGCTTCGAACCCATAACTTTGATTTCGCCACAGTCTTCACACACCCAAATGGGAAGCGGAGTTCCCCAATATCTTTCACGAGATAAGCCCCAGTCGATAACGTTTTCAAGGAAGTTTCCCATTCTGCCCGTTCCTATCGTTTCGGGCATCCAGTTGACCGAGTTGTTGGACGCAATAAGTTGCTCTTTTATCGCCGTAGTCTTTATAAACCACGAACTTCTCGCATAGTAAAGTAACGGTGTATTACAACGCCAACAGAACGGATAACTGTGTTCGAAAAGTTGGTCTTTGAAAAGTATGCCGTCTTTTTTAAGGTCTTCGATAATGAGTTTGTCGGCGTCCTTTACAAACATACCTTTGTACGCTACGACTTCGTCGACAAATCTTCCCCTGTCGTTTACCATTTGAACGAAAGGAAGATTGTATTTTCTTCCGACGTTAGCGTCGTCTTCACCGAAAGCGGGGGCGATATGAACTATGCCCGTGCCGTCGGAAAGCGTAACGTAAGAATCACAAGTGACGTAAAAAGCCTTTTCCTTAAACGAACCCAAAGCGTAAGAATACATAGGTTCATACTCGGTGTACTCATATTCTTTACCTTTCTTTTTGGAAACGACTTCGTATTCTTCGAAAAGAGTGGGAACGAGTGCTTCCGCCAAAATATAATTTTCGCCGTTTGCCTTTATCTCAACGTAATCGTATTTTGCGTTCATACAAAGTGCGACGTTAGAAGATAAAGTCCAAGGCGTAGTCGTCCAAACGAGAAAATAAGTGTTTTCTTTGTCCTTGACTTTGAATTTGACGTAAACCGATTTTTCTTTTACGTCTTTATAGCCTTGTGCGACTTCGTGAGAAGATAACGCAGTTCCGCATCTCGGACAATAGGGTACGATTTTATATCCTTTATATAAAAGTCCTTTATCGGATATCGTTTTAAGCGCCCACCATACCGATTCGATATAGTTGTCGTCATAGGTGACGTAAGGGTTATCCATATCTACCCAGTAGCCTAAACGGTCGCTCATTTTCTTCCACTCGTTAGTGTATTTCCAAACGGACTCTTTACACTCTTTTATAAAAGGCTCAATTCCGAATTTTTCGATATCTTGCTTGCCGTCAAGTCCTAATTTCTTCTCTATTTCGAGTTCGACGGGAAGTCCGTGAGTATCCCAACCTGCCTTACGGAGTACGTGCTTGCCTTTCATAGTTTGATATCTTGGAATTATATCTTTCATAACACGAGTTAAAACGTGTCCTATGTGCGGTTTGCCGTTAGCAGTCGGCGGACCGTCGTAAAAGGTAAATTCTTCGTGTCCTTCGGTCTTATCGATACTCTTTTTGAAAACGTCGTTTTCTCTCCAAAAATCAAGTACTTCTTGCTCACGTTGTAAAAAATCTAACGATGCGTCTACTTTTTTATACATATCTCTCTCCTTAAAATTTACAAATAAATATGCCCGCCTTCTTGTGAAGGCGGGCAAAACCCGTGGTACCACTTCAATTCCGTAATTTCTTACGGCACTTAATTCCTTTAACGGTAAGGCTACGGCAAGGCTTACTTATTTTCACCCTTGCGACTCGGGAAGGATACCGATATAAAGCGTGGCAGTCGGCTCGCACCGTCCCGACTTCGCTTCGTCCGTTTTTTATACCGACTTGTTTCCGTCAACGTCTTTAATATTTACTTAAATAAATATTAACAAATTTTTTCGGTTAAGTAAAGCGTTTTTTATATTTTCTCCCGCCAAATTACGCCTTTTTGCTTTTTTTTGACCTAAAATAATCTTTTACCCCTTTATTTTCTCGAAATAAACTTGCAAAATCTTAAAAAGTAGGTTAAAATATATCTACTGCGCTAGGTGGGGAGTTAGCGGTGCCCTGAACTTGCAATCCGCTATAGCAAGGCTGAATGCCCTTATAGGCTTACCGTATGGTTGGCAGGGTAAGATAAGGCGTGTTGATGCAAAGGTCTCGTGCAACAAAATCTTGCGAACCGTGTCAGAATAGGAATATAGCAGCACTAAACAATGTATTTTGTGTGCCACGAGGTTGCTTTTGCGGAGCGACCTACCTTATTTACGCTTCGGTACGGTCTGTCGAAAAGGGATGCGCAGTATTTTTTTTACTATGAACGAAAATGTTTTAACCGTACTTTCAAAAATTTCAAAGGGGAATAATCTCGGCGAGAAAATCGAACTTCTCGGTGCAACGAAAACCGTATCAGTCGATAAAATTAACGACGGCATTTGTTCGGGACTTAAATTTATCGGCGAAAACTACGCACAAGAGTTTAGAGATAAATTTCCCTTTTATTTGCCCGTAAAAAAGTATTTTATAGGCACGCTTCAAAAAAATAAGTTAAAATATTTGGTCGGAAAAGCCGACGTTATATCGTCGGTAAACTCTTTCGAAATCGCAACCGAAATAGACGACTTTGCGAAAAATAAGTCCGTCGTTCAAGATATTATGCTTGAATTAAACGCAGGCGACGAAGAACAAAAAACGGGAATTAAAACCGACGAGTTTTTATCCGTTTACGATAGGGTTTCAACCTTGAAAAACGTCAAAATTATAGGCGTTATGGTTATGCTACCCTTATCATTAGACGAAGATAAAACGGCGAACTTATGTAAGTTGGCGAGAGAGATTTTCGACGAATTAAAAAGCAACGACGGAAACATAAAATATCTTTCGATGGGCACGTCGAAAGACTACGAGATTGCGATAAATAACGGAAGTAATATGATAAGGCTCGGCGAAAGCCTTTTCGGAAAAAGGATAAAAAAAGAAGGATAAAAAAATGGGGTTTTTAGATTTTTTATTAAAGACCGAAAAAAACAAAAAGACGGGAAATAGCGAAAAGCCGATTAACGTTAAAAAAATCGACGAGTCGGGAATAAAGAAATTTTATCCGTCGTCTTTTGACGACGTATCGACGATTATCGATTATTTATCTATGAAAAACCCCGCTATAGTGTATTTAACCGAACTTTCCGACAAGACGGCACAGCGGGTTATCGACTTACTTTCCGGTGCGACATACGCCCTTAACGGAAAGATAGCCCCACTCGATACGAGCGTATATTTATTGACGATATAAATTTATAAAACAAAAAAGTGTTCAAGTTGCTTGAACACTTTTTTTATATCAATTTATTTTTTTTCGTAATACTCTTCAAACAAATCGTTTGGTGAACATTGCAAAATATCGCATAACGATTTTATATTTTCAAACTTAATGCTTTTCGTTTCGTTGTTGACAAGCTTGTTAAAATTTTGATAACTTAACCCCATTTGAATATATAACCAATATTTCGTTTTTCCTTTTTCTTTTAATATTTCAAGTAACCTTAATTTCATATGTAATCTCCACATTATATTATGTGTACATTATATTTCATTTTTTCACTTGACAAGTAGACCTATA
>JAZRYO010000176.1:0-2370 GCA_045600785.1 Christensenellaceae bacterium
GGTTGATAAGTTTATATTATCCGAATTATCCGGCGAAAGAACGATAATAGAAATAGAGAAAATAGGAAAAACTCCCGATATTTATCCGAGATTAAACGGACAAATAATAAAAAAACCGCTATAAACAAAATATCCACAGCAATTTATCAACGCTGTGGATATTTTTGTTAATTACTCTCTTTTTCTATTTTATCTAATATGTCGCAAATTCTGTCAAGGTCGTCCCTTTGATAATAGTCGAGATAAATTCTTCCTTTATTGTCGTTTCCAATAACCGAAACTTTAGTGCCGAACGCCCTTTGCATACGGGTTATCATTTCTTTAAGTTCGGCGGAAATTTCCATCTTCGGCTTTTTGGATTTTTCTTCGGGGGGATTAAAGTAATCGTGGACGGTCTTTTCAACTTCTCTAACGCTCATACCGTCGCTGATAATCTTCTTTGCGACAAGTTCTTGTTCGGCTTGCGGAAGGGAAAGTAGCGCCCTTGCGTGTCCTGCCGACAATTTGTTTTCCGAAATTAAACCTATTACTTCTTTGGATAAATTCAAAAGTCTTAAAGTGTTAGCAACTGCCGAACGGCTTTTGCCTATTCTGTCCGACAACTCTTCTTGGGTTAAATTAAACTCGTCCATTAAAAGTTTCATTGCGTTTGCCGCTTCTATCGGATTTAAGTCTTCCCTTTGTAAGTTTTCGATTAAGGAAATTTCTTTTATTTGTCTGTCGGTATATTCTTTAATAACTGCGGGAATAGTTTCTTTTCCTGCAAGTTTACTCGCCCTGTATCTTCTTTCGCCGGCGATAATCATATATTTATTTCCCGACTTATTGACGACTATAGGTTGAATAATGCCGTGTTTTTGTATTGAGTCGGCAAGTTCGGATAAAGCCGTTTGGTCGAAAGTTTTTCTCGGTTGATGCGGGTTCGGGAATACGTCGGATAACGAAAGTTCCACAACCCCTTCTTTGACTTTTTTATCGTCGTTTTCGTTTCCGAAAACTTCTTCGTATCTGTCTTCCGTTTCGGCAAAGAGTGCCGAAAGTCCTTTACCTAATCCTATGTTTGACATATCAGTTTTCTCTCCTTAAAAATTCTTCGGTTAAACTTAAATACGCTTTTGCACCGCTTGCCTTTTTGTCGTGAAGCATTATGGGTGCGCCGTGGCTCGGGGCTTCCGATACCCTTATGTTTCTCGGAATAATCGTGTCGAATAACGTCTTTCCGAAAAACTTTTTAATCTCCGCATAAATTTGACGGGAAACGAGCGCACGCTTGTCGTACATCGTAATAACTACGCCGTCGATTTTTAATTTTGTGTTTATCTTCGAAACGAGTTTTATGGTGTTTAATAATTGTCCTAAACCTTCAAGCGAATAATACTCGGCTTGCATAGGAATAATAACGCTGTCCGCAGCGATTAAAGAGTTCATAGTCGAAAGCCCCAAAGACGGCGGACAGTCGATAGTGATATAGTCGTAGTCGTCCTTAACTTTGTCGATTGCGTCTTTTAACTTTTTATCTCTTTTTTGCATATTGACGAGTTCGACTTCCGCACCTGCAAGGTCAATACTCGAAGGCACTAAATAAAGCCCGTCGATTTTTGTTTTTTTACATACGTTTTTAATAGATTCGTCTTCGATAACGACGTTATAGACCGATTTATCGAGTTTACTCTTGTCAAAGCCGAGTCCCGTAGTGGCGTTTCCTTGCGAGTCCATATCGACGAGTAAAACCTTTTTTCCAAGCGACGCTAAATACGCCGACATATTTACGCAAGTCGTAGTTTTTCCGACTCCGCCTTTTTGGTTGGAAAATGCAATTACTTTACCCATAATTTATCTCCTTTGTATCTTAATCGTTTTCCGTTTTATCTTCTTTTACTTCGGCGTTCTTGAAAGGATTTTGTTTTCTTTCTTCTTCCGCCTTTTCCATTGATGCGATAACTTCTTTTGAAGTTTTGCCGTCCATAATCAAATCGACTTCTTCTTGATAAATCGTTTCCTTTTCGATAAGGACTCTTGCCATCGTATCTAAAATACTCTTGTTAGCCGAAAGTAGTTCGGTCGCTTTTTTATGTGCGTTTTTGATTATCGACTCGACTTCTTTATCGATTAAACAAGCGACTTCATCGCTGTAGCCCGCTTTGGTTTGGAAATCTCTGCCGATAAATACCTGGTCGTTGTCGCCGTAGTTTACAGGTCCGATTTTATCACTCATACCCCACTCGGTCACCATCTTTTTAGCCTTTTCGGATACGACCGCAATATCGTTCGACGCACCCGCCGATATATCTTTAATTACGAGTTCTTCGGCAACTCTACCGCCCAAGGTCATAACTATATCGTCTAAAAGTTTCTTTTTCAAAATGTGGT
>JAZRYO010000177.1:0-3965 GCA_045600785.1 Christensenellaceae bacterium
GATGGCTTTGTTTTCGCCTTGCACTTTTTCAGAAAGATATATCTTTTCATAGTTTTCTTTTTTTGCTATTTTAAGAGCGTTAAATGAATTTTCACTTAAATAAATACCGTTTTTCGTTGCGCTGTTTTCGACTGTATCGACGGTTAAATTATTTATTATTTCGGAATTAGAAGTGCCGATATAAGTCGATAAAAAGTCGTTTTCGTCGCAAACGCCTAATCTGACGGCGTCTTGTCGGTCTTTTCCAAGGTATGAGATAATATCCGAAATTCTAACGACGCAACCTTCTAACGTCGAAGGGTTAAGCGTTTTTACGAACTCCGAATTTTGATAGCAGTTTTCGACCGTATCGTCAAACTCGTCAAAGCATGATAATTTTCTCGGTATAAAACTCGGCAGTTCGTTTTCTCCGTCGTGGCAAAGCACTCCGTCCAAAACTTGTAGCGTCAAGTTAAGCGGAAAGATTTTGTCTAAAACTCTTACCGAGTGAACGTTGTGATAAAACGGACGGGACAAATAAGAATAAGAAATATCGCTTAATATTTTTTCGCCGGTATGACCGAACGGGGTATGTCCTATATCGTGTCCGAGTGCAATCGCTTCGATAAGTTCGAGATTAAGGTTAAGTGCCTTTCCTATCGTTCTTGCCGTTTTCGAAACGTATTCGACGTGAATTAAACGCCTTGAAATATCGTCGTTTAAGTTTAACGACATAACTTGAGTTTTATCCGACAGTCTTAAAAAGTACGGGCAGTGCATTATTTTTTCGGCGTCCCTGATAAAGTTCGACCGAATAAAACTCGGATAATCGTGCGGATTATCTATTCTTCTGACGGCGTTTTCGTCCTTGAACGAAAAGTCGTATTCGTTTGTTTTGAGTTTTTCTTCCGTTTCCTTGCTTAATTTTCTATACATACCTTTATTTTAACACATATTTTTATAAAAATAAAGTGTGTTCAAAAAGATATAAATAATTGACAAAAAAAACCGTGAGATATATAATAACTGGAAAGGAGTTTAATGACAAAAGAAAAATGACAAAGAAAGAATTAAAGACGTTTTCGCTTATTTGCTTAATAATAAGCATGGTAGTATTTGCCGTAAATTATTTCGTATTTCATTTTATTTCCGACGAAGGAATAAGAGCGTTTAGTCCGGAAGCAGGGAAACCCTTTGTTTCGATGCTTATCGGAATATTCGGCACGCTTTTTATGTTTACTGCGGTTTTAACTTTTATAATATCTTTAGTTAAAGGAGAAAAAGAAAATGTTTAACAAAAAATGGTATATGCCCGTACTTATTTTGATTTTGCTCGGGTTAGCACTGTGTTTCGGCGGAAGCATTGCGATACTTACGATTAAAGAAGCCTTTCCTTATTTGCAAATTGCAACGGTAACCGAACTAATAGCGGTAGCGGGGGCTTTGGAATATATGTTCAAGGGTTGCAAAAAAGACTCGGCAAGATATTTCAGAGTATTCTTCTATATGTATGCCGTCGAACTTTATTTCACGATTATTTTCAGCGCATCGCAAATAGGTGCTCACGACAATTCGCTTTTAGGCGTTGTTTTATGTACGATAGAGTTTGCGCTTACGATAGTAATGGCAGTCGGCAAGGACCTTGGAAAGAGAAACTCTTTGCTTTTGTGTCTTGCACTTATAGTGTTAAGTTTGATAATGCTTATATCGTCTATGGTCATTAACCCGGGCGTACCTTTCTGGGGCGACGAATACGGTACTGCGCTTGCATTGTTTTTTGCCGGACAATTATCTTTATCGGTTGTATCGGGTGCGGTAGTTATCGCCAAATATGAAGAAAAGGCAGAGAGAAAGAAAAATGCGAACGCTTAAAGATATAGAATATAAAACGCAAAAAAAACTCGATATATATTTGCCAGACAGCGATAATTTCGACACTATAGTTTATTTTCACGGCGGTGGAATAGAGAACGGGAAAAAAGACGACGAAAATTACGTAGGTATTGCCAAAGATTTCACGGCGCACGGCTACGCATTTATTTCGGTTGAATACTCTTTGTATCCGAACGCAAAATTTCCCGAGTATATATTAGACTGTGCGGAAGGCGTAAAGTTTGCAAAAGACAACATATTAAAGTATGGCGGAAACGGAAATTTATATATTTCGGGGCAATCCGCAGGTGCGTGGATAAGTCTTATGCTTTGCTTAAATAAAGAATATTTAAGTAAGGTCGGCGTTGACAGTCATAAGATAACGGGCTGGATAATAGACAGCGCACAAACGACAGCGCATTTTAACGTAATCAAATACGAAACGGGTATGGATAGTAGGTTGCAACTTATAAACGAATATGCACCGTTAAACTACGTCGATAAAGATACGAAGTTTTCAAAGATGTTGTTGATATGCTATGAACAAGATATGCCTTGTCGTCCGGAACAAAACGCACTATTTTTCAAGACGGTTTTATATTTTAATCCGAGTGCGGATATTGAGTTAAAAGTTCTTAAAGGAACGCATTGCCACGGTTCTATTAAATTAGACGACGACGGAAGATACGAATACGTCAAGACCGCTTTAACTTGGCTTAATAAAAAATCGGTATAAAACGCTTGACAACGTCTATCCGTATGGTATAATTGTAAAAATATTTTTTTATAGGAGAATAAAATGCCAAAGATTATCGAAGAACCTTCGCATACTTTTAACGAGTATTTATTGATACCCGGTTATTCGTCAAGCGAGTGTATCCCGACTAACGTAAGTTTGAAAACCCCGCTTGTCAAATTCAAGAAAGGCGAAACGCCTAAAATCACTATGAATATACCTATGGTATCGGCAATAATGCAATCGGTATCTGGGGATAGACTTGCGGTTGCGCTTGCGACCGAAGGCGGTATTTCGTTTATATACGGTTCGCAGTCAATTCAAGACGAAGCCGATATGGTAAGGCGTGCGAAATCGGAGAAGGCGGGTTTTGTCAGAAGCGATTCCAACCTTTCGCCCGATATGACTTTAAGCGAAGTAGTCAAATTAAAAGAAACGACGGGACACTCTACGATGGCGGTTACAGAAGACGGAACGGCAAACGGGAAACTCGTCGGCATAGTTACGGGTAGAGATTATAGGGTAAGCAGAATGTCTATGGATACGAAGGTATCCGAATTTATGACGCCGTTTTCAAAACTCGTTTGGGCAAAAGAAGGAACGACGCTTAAAGAAGCGAACGATATTATTTGGGACAACAAATTAAATTCGCTACCTATTCTTTCGGACGACGGAAGACTTTTATATTTGGTATTCAGAAAAGACTACGACAGTCATAAACAAAATCCCAACGAACTTTTGGACGAACATAAAAGGTACGTCGTCGGTGCGGGAATAAACACGAGAGATTATAAAGAGAGAGTTCCTGCGCTTGTCGAAGCGGGTGCGGACGTTCTTTGTATAGATTCTTCGGAAGGCTTTTCGGAGTGGCAAAAGTTGACGATTAAGTGGATTAGAGACACTTACGGCGATTCTGTCAAGGTCGGCGCAGGCAACGTAATCGATGGTGAAGGCTTTAAGTTTTTAGCCGACTGCGGTGCGGACTTTATAAAGGTCGGTATCGGTGGCGGTTCTATTTGCATAACCCGTGAAACCAAGGGCATAGGTCGTGGACAAGCGACGGCTTTAATCGACGTATGCAAGGCAAGAGACGAGTATTATAAAAAACACGGCGTTTACGTTCCCGTGTGTTCTGACGGCGGAATAGTTTACGACCACCATATTACGTTGGCGCTTGCAATGGGTGCGGACTTCGTTATGCTCGGAAGATATTTTGCAAGGTTCGACGAAAGCCCGACGAACAAAGTCAACATAGGCGGAACGTATTATAAAGAGTACTGGGGCGAAGGTTCGGCAAGGGCGAGAAACTGGCAAAGATACGACCTTGGCGGAGAGAAGAAGTTGACCTTTGAAGAAGGCGTCGATTCTTACGTTCCGT
>JAZRYO010000178.1:0-1517 GCA_045600785.1 Christensenellaceae bacterium
GGACAAGAAAGCGGACTTCGAAGCGGAACGGAAAATGCCTTTGGAATAGGCGTGTTTGCCGATGCAACGAAAAAACATTATTTAGAACTTGATTTTAATTTTAATAAGACTTCGAAATTAAAACAAAAGTTTATTGATTGTCTTGATAAAGACCTATTCAAAATTATTTCGGGAGATAATTTTTCTCCTTATATTTTGTCTTTATCCGCCGTCAATTTGCGTGGGGAAGTTATTCTTCGTATGATGGAAGAAGACGGCGTAATTATAGGAACGGGTTCTGCTTGTTCTTCTAAAAAACCGCATAGTAGAATTTTAACCGAATGCGGATATAACGGCGAATATTTAGACGGGGCGATAAGAATTAGTTTTTCTTCCGAAACGACTGAAGAAGAAGTGGATTTTGCAGTCGAAAAGTTAAATGAAAATGCTAAAAAATTATATACGATTATGGTGAAGAAATGAAAAAAGTCATAATAATTCGAGTTTGTGAGATTTTTTTGAAGGGTAAAAACAGATTTTATTTTTTAGACTTATTAGAAGAACATATTAAAAAATCGTTGTCCTTGTATGATTATTCCTTCAAAAAATTGCAAATGAGATATTTAATCGAAGATTTCGACGAGGATTTAACCGACGAAATAATAGATAAACTTCTTAAAATCAGTGGAATACATACTTTAAGTAAAGCGTATAAGGTTAAAAGCGTTTACGACGAGATAAGTAGTTGTGCGGTTTTACTTTGCGAAAACAAGTTCGGAAAATTCAAAGTGGAAACGAATAGGGCGGATAAGACCTTTCCTATGCACTCGGTCGAACTTTCTTCGTCGGTGGGTGGCGATATATTAAACGTTTATAGTAAAAACTTGACCGTTGACGTCAAAAAACCCGAATTTACCGTTAATATCGATATTCGTGAAAACGGCGAAACACTTTTATATACCGATTTGATTAAAGGCGTGGGCGGTATGCCTATCGGTTCGTCAGGTAAAGGATTTTTAATGTTATCCGGTGGAATTGACAGTCCCGTAGCAGGTTATATGATGTGTAAAAGGGGTATGAAATTATCCGCCGTACATTTTCACAGTTTTCCATATACCAGCGACGCCGCAAGAGAAAAAGTTATAACTCTTGCCAAAAAACTTTCGGAATTTTCTTCGGGGATTGACGTGTATATCGTTAAATTCACGCATATTCAAGAAGAAATCCACGAAAAATGTTCTGAAGATTTAATGATTACTATGATGCGCCGATTTATGATGCGAATAACCGAAAGACTTGCAAAAAATCACGGTGGTCAAGCGATAATAACCGGCGAAAGTTTGGGGCAAGTTGCAAGTCAAACGGTTGAAAGTATAACGTCGTCAAATTCGGTTGTAAAAATGCCTGTATTCCGTCCGCTTATCGCTTACGATAAACTCGACACGATTGAAATCGCAAAGAAAATCGATACTTACGAAACGTCTATTTTACCATACGAAGACTGTTGTACGGTGTTTTTGCCTAAATATCCCGCAATT
>JAZRYO010000179.1:0-1888 GCA_045600785.1 Christensenellaceae bacterium
ATTTTCTTGCGTAAAGACAAAAGTTCTTCGTCTTCGCCGTCTTTAAGTTCTGCGTCTTCTATTTCTTTTATTTGAAATTTCAAAACGTCCGCCCTTATTGCTCTTTCGTTCTCGTTTCCGCCTAAATTTTTAATATTTTTATCGATTTCTTTTAGATTTTTAACGATTTTTAAACCTTCTTCTTTTAGAGATTGAAGTTTTTCGCCCGAAAAACCGTCAATTACTTTAAGTTGTTCGCTTTCGCTTAATAAAGAATAATGTTCACTTTGACCGTGAACGTCAACTAAAAGCGAAGTAATAGATTTAAGCATAGCGGAAGTAAACGGCATACCGTTAAGCCTTATTCCGCCCTTACCGTCAACGGTATATTTCCTTGAAACGATAATTTCATCGTCAAATTCGACTTCCATTTCGGTCAAAAGTTTTTTGACGCTTTCATTTTTCGAAACGTCGAAAATTGCGGTTGCACTACACTCGTCGCAACCGAATCGAATCATTGATTTGTCGGCTTTTGCACCTAAAACGAAATTTATCGTATCCAAAATAACCGACTTACCTGCGCCGGTTTCTCCGGATAAAATATTTAATCCGTCGGTTAAATCTATAAATGCACTGTCAATTAGCGCAATGTTTTTAATTTCTAAAGATTTAATCATTATTTTTAAGTTCTAAAAGTTTATTTGCTACTGTTTCCGCCTTAAAAACGTCTTTGGTTACAACTATTACGGTATCATCGCCTGCTACCGTTCCGACAATTTCCGATAAAGAAAGTTTATCGATATTTATACCGACCGTTGAACCGTTTCCGCCGTACGTCTTAACTACGACTATATTTTGTGCGACGCAAACGGAAGTAATTAAATTTTTAATTAAATTAAAATTTTGATTATCAACGTTTTGATTTGTTTTTTTAACGGCGTATTTTTTCTTTTTGTTTTGCCCCTTAACCTTAATTAAGTCAAGTTCTTTTATATCACGAGATACAGTTGCTTGTGTAACGTTATAATCAAACGAATTTAACGTGGCAACTAATTCTTCCTGTGTTTCAATTTCAAGTTCGTTAATAATTTCTAAAATTTTATCTTGTCTGATTTTCTTTTTCATTTTATCCGAGTTTACACATTACTCTTTTGAAAAAATCGTCGCAACTTTCTACGATTTTAAGAGTTTTGTTGCATTTTTTAATTAAGCAATAATCGTCGCTTTTAAGGTTTTTGCAAGGTCTTCCGTCGATGCTTAAAATACAATCCGAAGAAGAAGGTAATACTTTTACAACGACCTTTTTTTCGTCGCTATATACGATGGGTCTTGTAAGTAGCGAGTGCGAACAAATAGGCGTTAAAATAAAAGATTTAAGTTCGGGGGTTAAAATAACGCCACCCGCCGATAAAGAATATGCCGTCGAACCTGTCGGAGTTGATACGATTACGCCGTCAGAAGATAAATTATAAACGTTTTGTTCGTCTATATCTATAGATAATTTACTGACAACCGACTTGCCTTCAACCGCTTTATTTCTTTCAATAACAACGTCGTTTAAGGCGAAATATTCGTCGTTTCCTGATTTTACGGACAATAAACTGCGCCTTGAAATTTTATACTGTTTTTTTGCGATAATATTTACGATTTTATCAAGTTCCGTCGCTTCAAAACTCGATAAAAATCCAACAGTACCCGTATTTACCGCTATAATCGGTAAATCCCTTTTTACTGCCGATTGATTGACAGATAATATAGTACCGTCTCCGCCTAAAACCAAAATTATCGTTATTCTTTTATCGTTTAAGTCAGAAGAATATGCGATTTTTTTAGCGTCAAAAAGTTTTTTAAGGGAATTTAATATCTTTATAGAATTTTTACTTTGTTCGTTATAAAAAAGTCCTACCAT
>JAZRYO010000180.1:0-5020 GCA_045600785.1 Christensenellaceae bacterium
TGTCGGAATTTACGACGAAGACGGCGAGATTTTTATAGGTAAAGAAACACCCGATATAATGGACGGCGAAAAAGTCGTTTGGGACTACGATTTCGTCTCTAACCCCGAAAACGAAATATACGTAAGGTCGTATATAAAGTGGATAGAAGGCAGAATAGGAACGAGAAGGGCGGACAGTACGCTATCAAGTGTAGGCGCATTTTGGGAATCTACTTTCACTCTCGTCGCAAACTCGACGAATAAAACTATTTTCGTACGCTTTAACGAAAACGCCAAAAACTTAATGTTTTTCAGATTTTCCGACTGGGAAGAATAAGTCGGGTATTGAATAAAGCAACGCACCGCAAACATCGTTTGCGGTGCGTTTTTGTCAATTTGAATTAGTTTATTTTTATGCTTTGCGTGCCAAATTCATATTGTCTTTTTTTCTGCTTTGCAGTGCTTTTATGGGGTGAGCTTTATCTTGATAGCGGTAATCTTGTCCGAACTTTTCTATAACCTTTTTAACTACGATATGACTTGCGATATCGTCGTCGTTTTCGATTATATCTTTTTGGTAATTGAAAAAGTCGGCGTTCGGGTTTAATCTCATTATTTCTATATAAGATTCTTTATTACCGGTCAATAAAACAGTACGTTCGAGAACGCTACGGATATATTCTTTGTTGGTGCCGAGTTTTAATAAGGTTGGAAATTCGCCTTTGCCGATAACCGAAGAATAATCTTTTTGTTCATACTTTTTAAGCATATCGCAAGCGACTTTTAAGTGTGCGCACTCCATTTCGTAGTTTTGTTCCCAAATCTTTTTGATAAACTCGTTCGTTTCTTCTTGAATCATACTGTAATATAAATACGCTTCGGTATATTCGTGAAGTACCCATTGTTCAAACCACGAACAAGTCGGGTCTTTCAAACTCTCGTATTGTGAAACGTGTTCTTCTTCGACCATTGCGATTTCCGAATAGAGTTTTCTTCCTAAATCGTTTTTATACCATTGACTTATATTCATATAATAATTCATCGTTTGTTGTTCGGCAGCCGTAATTATTCCTGCGACGAGTTTAGAGTAGAGATTACTCTTTTTAGCCTTCATAGGACGTCTAAGGTTATCAAGCGGATAACGGTAATGTGCAAGAGTAGGACGACCGGGCATAATCTCGGTGTACTTGCCGACTAAAAAAGCAGGGTCGGACGATTGATTATCCAAAATCATCAAATTGCTGAAACGGTATAAATGGTCGAAGTCCTCGAGTAGTGCGAAGTTAAGTGCCTTTACGTTTTCTTCGTCCTTATCGTTTTGGGCGAGATTAGCGGTTAAATCGATTGCGAGTTGTTCATATCCTATCGTCGTTTCCAAAATACTTTCGTTAAGCGGTTTTAAGCAGGCTATTTGTTTTTGTTGCTGTTGTTCTTGATTTCTTATAAGTGCTATTTGTCTTTTAACTTCCGAAATATCGGTGTGTCTTGCAAATTGATGCAAAAACCATACGCTTTCATATTCCGTTCCGTTCATCAAAATAACACGGGTTTTGGTGTAAGGGCTTGTCTTTACTTTGTCGTAAGCCCTTGGGTACATTTTCTCCAAACTGATATTCAGTTCGTCGATTTTTTTGGTTTCTGTTTTTAATGGATTCATATTTTTCTCTCCTTTTTTATTATTTTTGACACGTTAAAGTTAAACTATACTTTTGATAAGAAATCGAATAAGGTTTTTATTGATTTGAGGAATTAAATATGTTATAATAAAAAAAAGGAGAAAATATGAAAAGACTTCATTTGATTTGTAACGCCCATTTAGACCCTATTTGGCAATGGACGTGGGACGAAGGAATATCTTCGGCGATTGCGACTTTTAAGTCGGCGGCAGATTTGGCGGACGAATACGATTATATCTTTTGCCACGGCGAAAGTTTATTATACGAAGCGATAGAAAATTACGCCCCCGAACTTTTCAAGCGTATTCAAAAACTCGTTAAAATAGGTAAGTGGAAGATAACGGGCGGTTGGTATTTGCAACCCGACTGTTTAATGCCGTCAGGCGAAAGTATTTCACGGCAAATAGAAGTCGGACAAGAATATTTTCTCGAAAAGTTCGGCGTCAAACCCGAAGTCGCAACCAACTACGACAGTTTCGGTCATAGCATAGGTTTAGTTCAAATTATGGCAAAGCACGGCTATAAAGGGTATCTGATTTGCAGACCGAGAAAGGATAGTCAAATTAAATATCCGTCTAAATTTTTCAAGTGGGAATCTTTAGACGGAAGTTCGTTAATCGTATCTAATTCGTCGTCGTACAATTCCGTTTTAGGTGATGCAGTCGGAAAAATCAAGGGCGAGATAGACGGTGGCAATACTCAAATGCTCGGTTCGACGGGAAAAGGGAACAAAAAGACCTTGGATGACGTCGATTACGTTTTATGGGGAGTAGGCAACCACGGTGGCGGACCGTCGAGAAAAGACTTAAAGGATATTGAAAATCTCAAAGTCGAAGGATACGAGATATTCCACAGTACCCCCGAAAAACTAATATCTGAAGTCAAGCCGAAAGGAAGCATTAAAAGTTCGCTAATAACTTGTATGCCCGGGTGCTATACTTCTATGGCAAAGGTAAAAAAACTTCATAGAGAAACGGAAAGCCTTTTATACGCAACCGAAAAAATGCTAACGGTCGCAATGCTTTCGGGAATGAAAGTTGATTTACAAGACCTTAAAAAAGCAGAAAAGAAATTTCTTCTTTGCGAGTTCCACGATATAATGGCGGGAACTTGCGTCAAGGCGGGAGAAGACGAAGGGTTGGAACTTTTGTCGTATTCGAAGAAGGTATTAAACGATTATAGAACAAAAGCCTTTTCCTTCCTTACTATGAGTGATAGCGTTGCAAAAGACGGAGAAATCCCCGTATTCGTATTTAACTATATGCCGTACGAAGTCGAAACGCCCGTCGAAGCCGAGTTTATGCTTGCCGACCAAAATTGGAGTGAAGAATTCGTCTATCTTCCGAAGGTTTATTTAGAAGATAAGGAAATACCTTGTCAACAAATAAAAGAAGAATCGACGATAAATTTGGATTGGCGTAAAAAGATAGTTTTTAGAGCAAAATTAAAACCTATGTCGATAACGAGATTTTCGGTTAGAGTTCAAAAGACCGAAATCAAGAAGATTAAAAAAGATTTAAGGTGTGGCGAAGTAGATAAAAACATAAAACTTTGTATGTACGACGATTCGGCAGACCCGTGGGCAATGAGCGACGAAGAACTCGCAGGTTTAGGTAAAAACGAAAGAGAGTTTAGACCTATGACCGTAAACGAAGTCAAAAAATTCATAGCCGTCGAAGAAAATTTGAAAGCCGAACACGTCATAGAAAACGGCGACGTTTATACGGCGACCGAAAAGTTTTTGACTTTGGACGGAACGAACGCCGTCATAGAACAAAGAGATTACAAGCATTTCGGTTTTGTAGATTATAAAATCACCGTAGAATTTGCCGAAAAGAATAAACTTTTAAGACTTAAAATACCCGTACCGCAAGGCAAGGTTATCGGCGACGGACCTTTCGTCGTTGAAGAAAAGCCGTTAAAACAAGAAATGTATTTTCAAAAATGGGTAGGAGTCAAAGAAAAAGGCGGAAAGGTATTTGCGATAATAAACGACGGTATTTACGGTGGTAAGGCAGAAGACGGATATATTTCGTTGACGCTTTTAAGGGGTGCGGGATATTGTATTCACCCCGTCGGCAGACAACTTTATCCGCACGACAGATACTTACCGAGAATAGAATCGGGAAGATACGTTTACAATATTAGAATAATGAAAGGAACGGTTGACGAAGTCAGTTTGGAAGCAGAACTTTTTAACCAAAAGCCCTATGCGGTCAACGTTTTCCCCGTCGGCGGAAAGATTAAGAACACGGAAATTTCGACGGACAAAAAGATTATACTTTCGTCTTTAAGACCGTCGGGCGACGGCAAGGCGACGATGAGATTATTCAACCCGACCGAAAACGATAAAACCGTTAAAGTAAAAGTAAATAACAAGCAAAGAGAAATAGTCGTTAAAAAGTACGAGTTTACTTCTGTTGATTTAGGTAAGATAAAATGAAAAATTTAACGAGAGAAGATATTCACGACGAACTTAAAAAAATGTTTGCCGATTTAGTTAAAGTTCTCGACGAAAACGGGATAGAATATTTCGTTGCGTGGGGAACTTGCCTTGGCACTATCCGTCATCAAGGTTTTATCCCTTGGGATGACGATATAGACATTTTCGTTTTAAGAAAAGACTTTGAAAAATTGCACTCGATAAAATGGGAAGAGCCGTACTTTTTAACCGACGGCGAAAAGGGTACTTCGCATTATCCTTTTATCAAGTTCAGCAACAGAAATATCGAAGTCGAAGAAAACTTAATCTTAAACGAAAAATACCGTAAAATCAACCTATACATTGACGTTTTTGCATTAGATTATGCACCGAACGACGAAAAAAAGAGAAAGAAAATACTCAAAAGGCAATACTTTTTAATTAGAAAACTCAATGCGTTTACAACGGTCGGATATTCTAAAATCGCAAATATGATTAAATGGTTTTTAAGGACGTTTTTCAAAAACTACGACGTAACGAAAATCGTAAAACAAATTACTTCGATGGGCGAAAAAGAAAAGACCGATTATTTTATCGACTCTTGGGGTAGGAAAGATTTTAAGGCGGAGTGGTTTGATGGCTACGAAATAAAATCGTTTGAAGGGATACAAGTCAAAGCCCCGAAAGGTTGGGACGAATTCTTGACGTGCTTATACGGAGATTATATGACCTTACCGCCCGAAAAAGACAGGGTACATCACGATATGATTGCATACTATATCGACAAATAATATTCAGCCCGACGGCAAGCCGTCGGGCTAAAAAATTGCATAGACAAAATAAAAAATATACATAGCAAAAGACAAGACAAAAATCTTTTTTTATGTTAAAATAAAAAAAGAATAAAAAAGGAGAAGAATTATGCAACTTTCTCAATGGAAAT
>JAZRYO010000181.1:0-3273 GCA_045600785.1 Christensenellaceae bacterium
TTTTTACTCTACCGTTTTTTACGTGAATAAAAAGGGCGACTATCGCCATAGGAACGAAGGCGATTAAATTTACCGCTTGCGCCTTGACCTGTTCGACTCCGAAAAATACGGTTAGGGCGGGTACTAATATAACTCCGCCACCCATACCCATACCGCCTAAAATTCCCGATAAAAGCCCGCATAATGCGTACAATAAATATTTCCACATATTAAAAGAAAAGTAATTTCACTCCCGCAAAAACCATACAACCGCAAAATATTATTTTTACCCATTTGACGCTTAATTTTTTAAGCGCCCACGCCCCGACAATTCCGCCTATCACGACGCCTATCCCCGAAGGAAGTCCGACGCTTAAATCGAAATTGCCTTTAATTAAGTAAATTATTCCGCTGATTACCGACACAGGCAAAATTACCGCAAGGGCGGTTGCGTGAGCAACCTTCGTTTTCATTTTCAAAAGAAAGGTCATAAGCGGTACGACTATCATACCGCCACCGCCCCCGAAAAGTCCGTTTACTATTCCCGTCAATACGCCCGTCGCTATAAAATACGCTTTGTCTTTGAGTCCTTCGGCTTTCACTTTTATCCCCCGATTTTTAATGATTATTGACAATGCACGATTTTTTACACCGCTTATTATTATTTTTTTATAATAATAAGGCAAAAATATTGCAATTAAATAAAAAGTATTGTATAATAATTAAGTCTAAAATCTACTTTTATAAGGTGAATTATGTATAGCACAGACAAAAAACACAATTTAAGAACAATTTTAACGGTCGTTTTGTCTTTCGTACTATCGCTTTCTACGGTATTTGCCGTATCTTGCGGTAAGGACAAAGCAGACGCAACTGACTCGACTTCGATTTCTTCGGAATCGGTAAGCGAGTCCACTTCGGAAAGCAAAACCGATTCTCAACTTTTGCCGAACGGCAACTTCGAGTATTACGCAACGTCTTTCCCTTACACGAGTTCTACGGGCAAGTGGACGAGAGAATACGATACGGTAAACGGTTATTCCGCTCCGAAGAGTAAAGATTATTTCGGTATTATCGATTTGGAAGAAACGGCTTACGGCAACCTTTCCAAAACTTATAAACCGTTAATCGAAGAAGACGTATATTTTAACCCCGAAGCGAGAGAAGGTGCTTTGGAAGACGGAACGAAAGTTATGCTCCTTTATAACGGCGAATTGTCCGCACAAAGAGTTAAGTCGTCAACTACGAAAACGGTAGGATTCGACGAATTCTGCAAACTTACCGTTTACGTCAGCACTTACGCTATCGAAAAGGCTTATCCTTCTCAAAATACGGGTGCCTACGTAACCTTTACGGTTAAAGAAGGCGCAACCGACAGAACGGTCGTTTTCGATAATATAACTACTGCGGAAAAAGAGTGGATTCCTTTCACTTTATATATTTCCGCATCGAAAGTTTATACGACGACGGTTAACGTTTCGGTCGGACTCGGACACGGTTCGGAACTCGAAAGAAACAGACTTGCAAAAGGCTACGTTTATATCGACGACGCTCAATACGAAGTTTTAGATTTCCAAACTTTCGCCGACGAAATATTCGGCGTTCAAATGGGCTATGAAACGGTCATCGACTACTCTTTAAGTCAACAAAACGCATACGTTTTAGACCTTCAAGCATCGATGCCTTCTTTACATGGCGCATTTAACGAACTTTTATTAGGCGCTACTCCTTCGTTTAACGATTTACTCACCGTAAGAGAAGTCGTTGAAGACGACGAAGCTCCCGTAAGTTTCGACGAAAGTACTTTATTATTTAATTTTGAAGACAGACCTTACGGTACTTCTTACTCGGTACTTTCAAACGAATTGACGTTAAACGCTGGCGAAAACGAAATGTTCATATTTAACGCCGAAGTTTTAGACGATATCAATTTAACCAAGACCGCTAAAGTCGAAGTAATAGAAAACGGCGCTATCCGTGGTTCGCTCGCATCGTTCTCGACCGACGGCGAAAGCGGTAGATACGTTGTTTTAGTTAAGAACACTAATAAGACTTTAAATGCGCAATTCAGATTAAAGTTCACGTTTGGCCCAAGCGCACTTTCCACTTCGTTAAACGTTCACAGTTTCCCGATAGGACACGCTAAATTCTACAACTTCTTATCGACAAAATTAAGCGACGACGAATTTGCTTCGGTTGACGCAACGAACGGAACGAGAGTAAGTTTATTCGGCGGTAAACAAACGGGCGAAACGCCTTCGGAAACACCCGAAACGGAAACGAAAGACAGTTATAACTTCACCGTTAATCCTTTGGTTGAACAAGCATATCCTTCACACGTTATTCCTTTGGAAATGGTAAACGGTATCTCCGTTTCCGACGTTGAAATGGGTGAATTCGGAAACGTAGGACTTATTAACAGCAAATACACTTACACCGTTAACGGATTAGACGACGCACTTGTTTTATTAAAATCAAAGATTAAATCTTCTAATAAAGAAGTTCAACCTATCCTTATATATAATAGTAGTGCATTAAAATTATCGCCTATTACCCTTGCTAAAAACACGACTTATATCTTCTCTGCAAACGTTTATACGAACGACGAAGCAACGGTAAGACTTTTCGACGTAGGCGGACTTGACAAAGAACCCGAAGAATACGCATCGTTGACCTTTACGAAAGCCGACTGCGATATATTCGGAGTTAATGCGGACAACTACGCAAGAGTATTGTTTATCGTAAAGACCGGTAGCGAGGCTATGAAGTTAAGACTTGAAATAAGCGTAGAAAACGGTTTTGTTCTTTTAGACTCTTTCGTAAACGGAACTACTTCTAATATCGAAAGCATCGAAGACGCTATAAAGGAATACACTTACTATAACGCAGAAGGAACGACCGTCGGTCAACAAAGCAGTCAACTTTTCAAATTCGTTGAAGAAGAAAGAGAAGAAGTTGACACGCCCGAAGAAGACAGCGAATCGGAAGAAGAATCCGAAGAAGAAACGACTGTTGCAAACGATACGACCTCGAACAATATCGGTTGGCTTCAAACGACTTCCATTATTCTTGCAGTAGCGGTTATCTTGGCACTCGGCGCAGTAATATTCCGTAAGTTCTTCGCTAAACCTATTGAAAAACAAAAGGTTGCAAGCGTTAAGAAAAAGTCAAACGACAACCACACGGGATACAACAAGAACAACGAATATTATACGGCAAAGAAAACCAAAGTAGTTGACCTTGACGACGAAGACAAGACAGAATACAAATACGACGACGATAACAAAAACGAAT
>JAZRYO010000182.1:0-9561 GCA_045600785.1 Christensenellaceae bacterium
ATTTTCCCCCTTATCATATATTTTTCAAAAGGCAGTTCACGAAGAGTTCGTTGAACTGCCTTTTGACTTTAAGGGTTTTATTTTTCTATATACTCTGATTTTTTGTTTTTTTGCAAAAACTCGGCGACAAATTCGTTTACCGAAAGTTTATCTATCAAGATATTTAAGTTTAAGCCGTTATCGAAAGTAATAAACAGTTTATTTTCCTTTTTGTCCGACGTAATTTTTTCTATCGACGAAAGTTTATATTTGTCGGCGAAAAAGCCGAAGTTTATTTTTAAGGTTTCCGTCGTTATTTTGTAATATGAATTAAAGAACACGAAAGGAACTAAAACGAGTGCAAAAAGAGAAAGGATAACGCAAAGTGATATGCTTAACGTCTTATAAACTCCAAGGTCGATATTTGCCTTTTGCGCTTTGATAAATTGCAAAAGATTTAACGTTAAGCAACAAATTGCGACTAAAAACAATAAAACGAGTACGACTTTAATCAAAGTCGAAAATTTATATTTATACTTCATAGCGAAGCCATTATACCAAAATTTTTCGCCGTTGTAAACAGTAATTTATAAAAAAGCGCTCGCTCGATTTCATTGACTTGAAAAAAGGTATATGATAAACTAATAATATGAGTATTTTAGAGATAAAAGGGCTATCCCACAGATACGACGATAAGGATTTATTCGTAAAGTCAGACCTAACCGTTATGGCGGGCGAACACATAGGCGTCGTCGGACTTAACGGGGCGGGGAAATCGACCTTTATAAACATTATTGCGGGCAAACTCGTTCAAGACGACGGCGAGATAAAAAGACTTCCGAATTTAAGGATAGGATATTTGGACCAACACGCTACGCTTGACAAAAGTTTAACGGTTATGGAATATTTGCGTCAGGCTTATTTATACCTTGACGAAGTCAACGAAAAGTTGACTAAAATGTATGAAAGTATGGGCGAAAAATCGGGCGACGAACTCGATAGACTTATTGAAAAATCTTCACGCTTACAAGAAACGTTGGACGACGCAAACTACTACGATTTGGAAGCACAAATAAAGAAAGTCGCAAACGGACTCGGAATAAACAAAGTGGGCTATGACGCCGTTATCGGCACTTTATCGGGCGGAGAAAGGGCAAAACTTATGCTTTCCCGTCTTCTTCTCGAAGAACACGATTTAACCCTTTTAGACGAACCTACGAACTTTTTGGATATAGAACATATCGACTGGCTTGAAAAATATTTGACGTCGTATAAAAAGACTTTTTTGGTCATTTCGCACGATACCGAATTTCTAAACGTCGTCGCAACGACGATAGTCAGTATCGAAAACGGACGGATAGGTAAGTTTTCGGGCAATTACAAAGACTACTTAAAACAAAGGGATATATTAAACAAACAATACGAAGACGAGTATAACCGTCAACAAGCCGAGATAAAAAAACTGCAAGATTATATCGACAGAAACAAGGCAAGGGCATCTACCGCCGGTATGGCTAATTCGAGAAAGAAGATGCTTGAAAGAATAGAAGTTATGCAAAAGCCCCAAACGGTTTACGAAGCCGAGTTTAATTTTCCCTATACCGAACTTAATACCAAAGACTTACTCGTCGTCGATAAATTAAAGGTAGGATACGACAAACAGTTGATACCCGATATAAACTTCCGTATGGAAAGCACGACGAAAATTTGGATAAGGGGAACTAACGGCGTCGGAAAAACCACGCTTATTAAAACTTTACTTCATAAAATCCCGTCGCTTGGCGGAAGTTTCCGTTTTCACCCTGCAACAAAAATAGGGTATATAGAGCAAGACTTGTTTTTCGATAATCCGTCGCTTTCTGCATATAACGTCTATTTAAGCGCATATCCACGTTCCACTCAAAAGGAAGTAAGGTCGGCATTATCTAAAGTCGGACTTATCGGCGAACTCGCCTTAAAACCCGTCGGCAACTTGTCGGGCGGAGAAATGATGAGATTAAAACTTGCGATTGCAAGTAAGGAAAGTTCTAACCTTTTAATTTTAGACGAACCTACTAATCACCTTGACGTAAAGGCGAAAGAAGGGTTAAAAAAGGCGCTTTTATCATACGAAGGCGGTTTGATACTCGTATCCCACGAGCAAGATTTTGCCGAAGGGATATGCGACGTAATTTTCGATGCACGGAGTAATTTTTAATGTCTAACGTTTTTGGTTTCGTAAAAAGAAACGTAATACTTTTGGTGGCGGTCTTGTTTGCGGTCATAACTTCGTTTATAGTACCGCCCGACGAGAAGTATTTAGGCTATTTCGACCTATCGACGCTTTGTTGTCTATTCGGCACTTTATTAGTCGTCGAAGCCTTGTCAAACGTCAAGTTTTTCGAGATTTTGGCAAGGAAGATTGTCGTCAAATTCAAAAATATGCGAAATATCACTTTCGCACTCGTCTTTATTACTTATTTCGGTTCTATGGTAATGGCGAACGATATGGCGCTTATAACTTTTTTACCGCTTGGATATTTCGTTCTTAAAAGCACGGGCAAAAAAGAAAAGACGGCTTATATATACATACTTCAAAATATCGCCGCAAATCTCGGCGGTATGCTAACGCCTTTCGGCAATCCCCAAAACCTTTATCTGTATTCGTATTTTAATATCCCTAACGCCGAGTTTATATCCATAATGTTTCCGCCCTTTATAGTCGCACTCGTGTTAATCGTCTTTTGCTGTTTTTTGGTAAAGAAAGAAGATGCGACGATAAAAGACGATGCCGAGTATAAACAAGACAAATTAAAGACGGCGGTATATCTTCTTTTGTTTGCGGTATCCGTATGTTCGGTCCTTCGGTTTTTCCCTTACTATATAGGAATAGGAATTGCAACCCTTGGGGTGCTTATTTTAGACCGCAAAGCGTTCAAAACCGTAAATTACCCCCTTTTATTGACCTTTTGCGCATTTTTCGTGTTTAGCGGAAATTTGTCGAGAATAGAAGCCGTTCACGAATTCGTCGGGGGAGTGTTAAACAAAAACGTACTTTTAGTTTCGGTTTTGACACCGCAAATCATATCCAACGTTCCGACCGCAACCCTACTTTGTCGGTTTACGACGAACTATAAACCTTTACTTGTCGGCGTAAATTTAGGCGGACTCGGAACTCCCGTTGCGTCGCTTGCAAGTTTGATAACTTTGGGAAAATTCAAAAGTACCGGCGGAAACGTCGCAAGATACTTGGGACTGTTTCTACTTATAAATTTCTCATTTCTTTCGGTGCTGTTCGGTTTCGAATATTTATTTCTATACGTTTTAGTATAAAAATACTAAAATATGCGAATAATTTTGTTGACTTTAACCGTGTATTTTACTATAATAGATTGCGGACTTATGCGGAAACGCAAAAAACTGATAATTATTTTTGGAGGTCATATATTATGGCAGTAAAAGTTGCAATCAACGGATTCGGAAGAATCGGTCGTCTTGCTTTTAGACAAATGTTCGTTGCAGAAGGCTACGAAGTAGTAGCAATCAACGACTTAACGAGCCCCAAAATGCTCGCACACCTTTTGAAATACGATACGGCACAAGGTAGTTTTATCGGTAAACTCGGAGAAAATCTTCACACCGTAGACGCTACTGAAGATTCGATTATCGTAGACGGAAAAGAAATTAAAATTTATGCAGAAAAGGACGCTGTTAATTGCCCTTGGGGTAAATTAGACGTTGACGTCGTTTTGGAATGTACGGGATTCTATACTTCCAAAGAAAAGGCTGCGGCACACATTACCGCAGGCGCAAAGAAAGTCGTTATTTCCGCACCTGCAGGAAACGACCTTCCCACTATCGTTTACAACGTAAACCACACGACCTTAACGAAAGAAGACAACATTATTTCGGCTGCGTCTTGTACTACTAACTGTCTTGCACCTATGGCAAAGGCACTTAACGACTACGCACCCGTCGTATCCGGTATTATGACTACCGTACACGCTTATACCGGCGACCAAATGATTTTGGACGGACCGCAAAGAAAGGGTGATTTAAGAAGGTCGAGAGCAGGCGCTATGAACATAGTTCCCAACTCTACCGGCGCTGCAAAGGCTATCGGACTCGTTATTCCCGAACTCAACGGCAAACTTATCGGTTCTGCACAAAGAGTTCCCACTTGCACGGGTTCTACCACTATTTTAGTTGCGGTAGTTAAGGGCAAGGATATCACCAAAGAATCGATTAACGAAGCAATGAAGAAAGCAAGCACCGAATCGTTTGGATACAACACCGACGAAATCGTTTCTTCGGACGTTATCGGTATGAAATACGGTTCGTTGTTCGACGCTACTCAAACTATGGTATCGAAGATTGACGACGACACTTATCAAGTACAAGTCGTTTCGTGGTACGACAACGAAAACTCTTATACCAGCCAAATGGTTAGAACTATTAAGTATTTCGCAACCATCTAATTTTAATCAAATTAACGCTCGCCGAAAACGGCGAGCGTTTTTTATTTGACACTTTTCGAATTTTAGAAAAGTGCCAACTTGACACTTTTTGTTGATTTGGCACTTTTTCGTTAATAATAATCGGATAAAGAACGGCATAAAGTAATATAAGGCGGAAAAACTATGTCGGTAATCAACAGTTTAATTGAATATTCGGGGTTTTCGGAAGTAGTAAGTTATCCTTTTAGGATAAGCGTTCTTGGGAAAAGCGGACTTATTATCGAAGGGGTAAAAAGAATTTTATCTTATTCGGAAACCGAAATAGCCGTCGAAATTAAAAAGGGATATATAGTTTTGTCGGGCGAAAATTTACAAATAAAAAAATTCGGAGAAAGGGAAACGGCGATAAAAGGTACGGTCAAGGAGATTAAAATAAATTGAAAAATAAGATGGCGACGTACGAGATACAAGGCGGGGATATTCTTTCTTTGTCCGACCTTTTATTAAAGTCGAAACTTGTAGTTTTTAACCTGACTTTTAGCGGAAATAAATACTCGATAACGATAAACGCAAGCGACGAACAAAAACTTTTTGCAATTTGTCGCAATATGTGTTATAATGTTAAACGTAGAAGGTATAAGGGAATATATTCCCTTATCGATACGGCTAAAAAGAATTTTGGTTTAATTTTAGGCGTAGTTTTATTTACCGTACTTTCGGTCGTATTCGACGGATATATAGGTGAAATCGAATATTCGGGAGAAGCGCTTGCAAAAAAAAGCGAGATAAAAAGCGTCCTAAACGATAACGGCGTAAACGAAAGCGGTATTTTATCGTTGGGCGAAAACCAAATTAAAAATACGGTTTTATCGTCGGTAAAAGGCTTTTCTTTTTTATCGGTTAAAAAAGCGGGGCGAGTTCTTATTATCGAAGGCTATTTGGAAAAAGAAAAGCCGACGCCATTAAACGAAAAAAAAGACGAAATAGTATCTACGCATAACGGAAAGGTATTAAGTATCAATCTATTAAGCGGAAAGGCGACGGTGTCAGTAGGCGATAGCGTAAAAGTAGGGACGGTGTTAATCGTCGGCGAATACGAAGGGAAAGACGGAGAGATTAAAAAGACCTATGCGCTTGGCGAAGTCGAAATCGAAGTCGAAGAAAGGTACTCGTATAACGCACCCGAAAAAAGTGAAAAATATTTAAGTCGGGCGGTTGCGCTTGCAAAAGAAAAGGTCGCAACCGAAAACATTTTGTCGATAAATTCCGAATACGATAAAGGCGTATACACGGTTATTATCACTTATTCAATTACGGTGAACTAAATGGGGAACACGGAAATTCTCGTCGAAACGGGCGGTATAGACAACCTATCCAAACTACTCGGCGTGTTTGACGAAAACTTAAAAACCATCGAAAGAGAAACGAAGGTGCAAACTTTCGTCGAGAACACGAAAATAAAAATCGTGGGCGACGAAGAGTGTTGTAAACTTTGCGAAGTCGTTTTACTCAAACTTCTTGCGGTAATAAAGGCGGGCGAACAACTCGATAAATCGAGAATAATATACTGCGTAAGTTTAGCGAAAGAAGGAAATGCGGACGGTATCGACAAGGTTATGTCGTCGGGAGTTATAGCCATAACTTCGCACGGCAAACAAATAAAGGCAAAAACGGTCGGGCAAAAGAAATACGTTGACGCAATAAAGAAAAATACCGTCGTTTTCGGCGTAGGACCTGCGGGAACGGGCAAGACCTATCTTGCGGTCGCTATGGCGGTATCGGCGTTTAAGAATAAAGAAGTAGAGAAGATAATACTCACAAGACCTGCGGTCGAAGCGGGTGAAAAACTCGGGTTTTTGCCCGGCGATTTGCAAAGTAAGGTTGACCCTTATTTAAGACCGCTTTACGACGCACTTTCCGAAATGTTCGGTATGGAAAACTATCTTAAACTTCAAGAACGTGGAGTTATCGAAGTTGCACCGCTTGCCTATATGCGTGGCAGAACGCTATCGAACGCATTTATCATTTTGGACGAAGCGCAAAACACTACGAAAGAACAAATGAAAATGTTTTTAACCCGTATGGGTGAAGGCAGTCGCACCGTCGTAAACGGCGACTTAACTCAAATAGACTTGCCCGACGGAAAGAAAAGCGGACTTAAACACGCAACCGAAATACTGAAAAATATCGAAGGGATAGAAACCGTCGTTTTAACTCAAAAAGACGTCGTCAGACACCCTTTGGTAATGGAGATAATAAAGGCGTACGAAAACGCCAAATAAAAAATTATGGAAAACAAAAACAGAAAATATATCCCTTGGGATAAAAAAGATTATCTTAAAAGCCTTATAACCTTTTTAGGTCATACCCTAATAATCGTATGCTTGTTTTTAGGTTTTGCGTTTATCGGCGAAGACGTTTCATGGCCAAAATTCAAGGACTTTTTATATGCCGACGGTTATCCGTACAAGCATATATTTCCCGTCCTGTCTTTACTAATCGTAAACGCAATAGTTTATCTTTATTTCTACTTTGAAAATAAAGACTTTTTAAGGGAAATAAAAAACGTAAACTCATTATTCGTATGCTTGGAACTCACACTCGTTTTATATAAGTTAGTCGAAGAATACGTCGGAATTTATGCACGTCCGTTTGCGTTTTGTCCGCTTACGATTTACTTTTTAACGAACAAAAGAACGGCGGTATTTATGACGTTTATCTCGGCGATGATGCTTTTTATGTCGGATATATTTTGCACTTCCGTTCTTCCGTCGGGAACTACGGAATTTACTTGTTTACTCTTATCGTTTACGTCGGGATTTTTCGCAATTTTTTTGGCAAACAAAACGAATTCGAGAATAGAAGTTTTATATAAAGGACTTTTAACGGCGTTGCCCGTACTTATTATAATCGACTTTTCGAATATCGTTGCCACGTTGAATAATCCCCTTGAAAATTTGGTTTATGCTTTAATTTCGGGTGTATCGTCAACGGTTTTTACGATAGTATTTTTGCCGTTATTCGAATACGTTTTTTCGGCGATTACCGAATTCAGACTCGGCGAACTTACAAGCCATAAAGCAAAACTTATTCAAGAGTTGATACAAAAAGCGCCGGGGACTTTCAATCACTCTTTGGTCGTTGCGACTCTTGCCGAAAGTTGTGCGACGGCTATCGGCGAAGACCCATTGCTTGCAAGGGCGTGCGCTTACTATCACGATATTGGTAAGGCGGACAGCCCGCAAATGTTTACCGAAAATCAAGACGGTTATAACCCGCACGACGATTTAACGCCCGAACTCTCGGCGGATATTATCCGTTCGCACGCTTTAGACGGATATAACAAAATAATTAGAAATCGACTTCCGAAAATTCTCGCTGACGTCGCTATCGAGCACCACGGCACTATGCCTATCAGATACTTTTTGGCAAAGGCGCAAAAGTATAGTGAAGAGAAGTTGGACGCCACCGAGTTTTCTTACCGTGGACCTAAACCCCAAACTAAAATTGCGTCGATAATCATGATAGCCGACGGCTGTGAAGCAAAGGTCAGAACTATATCTGACAGAACGCACGAAAAGGTTGACGCTTGCGTTAAAGAGATAATAGAAGAAAGACTCGATAACGGTCAATTCGACGAGTGCGATATAACTATGAAAGACCTTGACATTATAAGAAATACGATAACCAACGGACTTGCGGGCGTATATCACGAGAGAGTTCAATACCCCAAGTTAAAGAGAAAAAACTGATATGTTAAAAGTCATTTGCGAAGATAAAGTCATTAAAAATTTTCCTATCAAAAAAGTTGCGAAAGCCGTCTATAAGCGGTTAAATCAACGAGAAAGGTTATTCGTTGAAGTATCTTTCGTTGACGAAAAGGAAATAAAGAGATTAAACAAAGAATTTAGAAACACCGATAAAATTACCGACGTTTTGTCCTTTCCGTATTTAGACGGAATAA
Organism: Christensenellaceae bacterium; assembly: GCA_045600785.1. Lineage (GTDB taxonomy): Bacteria > Bacillota > Clostridia > Christensenellales > Borkfalkiaceae > UBA10281. The sequence goes on from JAZRYO010000182.1 coordinate 8,380, forward strand.
AGGGTAAAGAAGTTAGACGTAAAGACTTTTTAGACGATTACGACTATAATCTTAAAGGCGTCGTTATAGGTTCTGTTTGCATTTGTCTTAAAAGGGCGGAAGAACAAGCGGAAGAATACGGACATAGCGTAAAAAGAGAAGTTTCCTATCTTGCCCTTCACGGATTTTTGCACTTATTCGGCTACGACCATATCGAAAAGGCGGACGAAGAGGAAATGACTAATCTCGCAAGAGAAATAATAGAAAGCGTAGGTATAAAAAGATGAGAGCGGGAACGGTTGCGGTAATAGGAAAAGCCAACGCAGGCAAATCGACTCTCGTAAACGTTTTGGTAGGCGAAAAGATATCTATCGTTTCTCCTAAACCCCAAACGACGAGAGACCGTATATACGGCGTTTTAACGACCGACGAATATCAAATCGTATTTGAAGACACTCCGGGGATATACAAGGCGAAAAACGTCTTAAACTCGATAATGCAAAAGTCGGCTACGGAAACGGCGAAAGATACCGACCTTATTATGTTCGTTATGGATATTCACGAAGGTATTTCGGACGACGACTTAAAACTACTCGAAAGGTTTAGTTTGTCGGGCGTGCCGACGATTGCCGTCTTAACCAAAACCGACATAATGCCGAAAGAGAAAATCCCCGAAATTTTGGTAAAAGTATCCGCCGTTAAAAATCTTAAAGAAGTAATTCCCGTATCGGCGAGAAAGGGCAAAAACACCGAAGAACTTAAAAGGGTGATTTTAGAATATATGCCCGAAGGCGATTACGTCTTTAACCCCGACGCCGTTTCGGATAAGTCCGAAAGATTTATGATAGGGGAAATAATGAGAGAAAAAATTCTCCTTAAATACGACAAAGAAATTCCGCACGGCGTCGCAGTCGTCGTTAACGATTTTTCGCTTAACGAAAACGGAGTATATAATATCAATCTCGACGTAGTTTGCGAAAAGGAAAATCACAAGGCGATTTTAATAGGAAAGGGCGGTCGTGCGCTTAAAGAAGTCAACACTTTCGCAAGAGAGAGTATGGAGAAGTTTTTGGGTGCAAAAGTCTTTTTAACGACCTATATCAAGGTTAAAGAGAACTGGCGGGACCATATAAGGATAATAAAATCGTACGGCTACGGCGAAGAAAAATAAAGCATATTTAACCTTTTCATATACATACTTAT
>JAZRYO010000183.1:0-5368 GCA_045600785.1 Christensenellaceae bacterium
GAAGAAGAAAGACGGCTTATGTACGTTGCGATAACGAGAGCGAAAGAACGTCTATTTATTACGAGAGCGAGAAGTAGATTTTTATACGGTTCGAGAAGACCTACTTATCAATCGGTATTTTTGGACGAACTCTCAAATAAACTCGGACTGTATAAAGAGAGAAGATTTTCTTCGGACGCAAGCCCATACGAAAAGTCGGGCTATAAGTCGAATTACGGCGGTTTTTCGGACGATTTCGGCACTTCGGACTCGTACGGCGGAACGACGAAAGGTTTTGCAAATTCCTTCGTAAGTTCGAGAACGTTCAACAAAGTTCAAAGCGCCTCCGACGATTCGTCTTATCATACGGGTATGAAAATAAGACATAGAAAATTCGGCGACGGAATTATAGTATCTATGAATTCGTCGGGCGAAGACTTAATCGCAGACGTTATGTTTAAGGGAATAGGCGTAAAATCACTCGTACTCAAATATGCGCCTATAGAGGTAATAGATGACTGAAAATAAAAAAATGCGTGAACTCGTAGATATACTTAATAAGTATGCTTACGAATATTACGTTTTGGATAACCCTTCCGTACCCGACAGAGAGTACGACAGGTTATACGACGAACTTAAAAGGCTTGAAAGCGAATCAGGGGAAAGGCTTTTCGATTCGCCGACGAGAAGAGTCGGCGGAGAACCTATATCCGCATTTTCCAAACACGAACATATTTCAAGACTATACAGTTTGGATAAGGCGGTTAGTCGAGAAGAGTTGGAATCTTTCGACCAAAGGGTTAGAAAGGTGATAAACCCTGTTTATACCGTCGAGTATAAGTTCGACGGACTTACAGTTTGTTTAACTTACGAAGACGGAAAATTCGTAAGGGCGACGACAAGGGGAAACGGCGTTATAGGTGAAGACGTTACGGCGCAAGTTTTAACGATAAAATCTTTTCCGCTTGCGATAGATTATAAAGGCGTGTTGGAAGTGCAAGGCGAAGCGATAATCCGCTTATCCGTGCTTAATAAGTATAACGAAACGGCAGAAGAACAGTTGAAAAACGCAAGGAACGCTGCCGCCGGCGCAATAAGAAATTTAGACCCGAAAATCACCGAAAAAAGAAAGCCCGAAATCATTTTTTATAACGTCAATTATATGTCCGAAGGGAAAATGAAATCGCAAATAGAAATTTTCGATTTTCTTAAAAAGAACGGGTTTAAGACTTTTGAATTTTTAAGAGTATGTAATTCTTTGGACGAAGTACAAAGTGCGATAGACGAAATAGAAGTCGGTAGAAAAAACATAGACGTTTTAACCGACGGTGCGGTAGTTAAATTAAACGACGTATCTTATAGAGATAAATTAGGATATACCGATAAATTTCCACGTTGGGCTATAGCCTATAAATTCGAAGCCGAAGAAGTCGAGACGAAGGTATTAAGCGTGGAGTGGCAAGTCGGAAGGACGGGTAAACTCACGCCACTCGGGTTAGTAAGTCCCGTTGACCTTGGCGGTGCGACGGTAAAAAAAGCGACCTTAAATAACTTCGGCGACCTGCAAAAAAAGAAAGTCAAGATAGGAAGTACGGTTTTAATAAGGCGTTCGAACGAAGTTATCCCCGAAATTTTGGGTGCGGTCGATAACTTTGGTACGGAAATAAAAGAGCCGACCGTTTGTCCGTACTGTAAAACTTCTCTTGAAAAAATAGGTGCTAATTTATTTTGTCCAAACGAAAAATGCAGACCGAGAGTGGTCGCAAACTTGTCGAATTTTGCGTCGAAAGACGGTATGGATATCGACGGATTTTCGGAAATGACCGCAGGTCAACTTTTCGACTATTTGGGAGTTTTCCGTTTTTCAGACCTATATAAACTAAACAAGGAAGATTTACTTAAATTAGACGGGTTTAAGGATAAAAAGGCACAAAATATTTTAGACGGGATAGAAAAAAGTAAAAAAGTACCGTTTCATAGATTTATCTATGCTTTGGGGATAGACGGCGTAGGCAAAAAGACCGCAAAAGATTTGGCGAATAGGTTTTTAAGCGTTGATAACTTAAAAAAAGCGAACAAAGAAGAACTTCTCGCCATTCAAGACATAGGTCAAATAATGGCGGATAATATAACGGAATATTTTAGTGCCATAGAAAATTTAGAAAAAATCGATGAACTTTTAAGGTTGGGTGTAAGTCCGTTCGTAGAAGAAAAAGTAGAAAGCGGAGTATTTTCGGGAGAAAAAGTAGTTTTAACGGGAAGTTTATCGTCTTACACGAGAAGCGAAGCGGGAAAGCTTATCGAAAAACTCGGCGGAGAAGTACAGTCTTCGGTGTCGAAAACGACAACTTTGGTAATCGCAGGCGAATCGGCGGGAAGTAAACTCGACAAGGCAAAGTCGCTTAATATTAAGATTATCGGCGAAGAAGAATTTATTTTATTATTAAATAATACTTGATTATTATATAAAAGTGTGTTAAAATACCAAACGAAAACGGAGAAAAGATATGCAAAGTATGACGGGATACGGAAAATCTGAATATAGCGACGGAAAAATTACCGTTTCGGTAGAAGTCAAGACGGTAAACAACCGCTTTTTAGATATAATTCCAAAATATCCGAGAAGTTTCGTAGCCTACGACGATTTGATTAGAAAGACGGCGCAATCAAAACTTGCCCGTGGCAGAGTTGAACTTTTCGTGTCTTTGTCATCCGAAAGCGAACAAGAAAGTGAAGTAAGCATTAACGAAGGGCTTGCAAAAAAGTACGTCGATATTGCGAAAGACCTTTCTAAAAGGTATAAATTAAAGAACGATTTTTCGGTCGTCTCTTTAATGAAAACGCCCGACGTTTTAACTTTAAGTGAAAGTCAAACAGACGAAGAAAAGACCAAAGAGATTTTACTTGTCGCATTAAACGGCGCATTCGACAATTTGAACGAAATGCGAAAAGTCGAAGGCGAGAAATTGAAAAAGGATATACTTTCGAGAAACGAAAAAGTTTTCGAACTTGTCGAAAAAATATCCAAAAGAGCGCCGATGCTTAAAGACGAATACCACAAAAAAATCACCGAAAGGGTTAAAGAGATTTTGGGGGACGTAAATTACGACGAAACGAGACTTTTAACCGAAACGACGATTTTTGCGGATAAGTCGAATATCGACGAAGAACTTACAAGGCTTAAAAGTCATATCGAACAGTTGAAAACTATTTGCGACAGCGGATTTGACGAAGGCAAAAAACTCGACTTTTTAATGCAAGAGTTTAATAGAGAAACGAACACCATTTGTTCAAAATCAAACGATATAGAAATAACGAAGATAGGACTTGAACTCAAAAACGAAATAGAGAAAATTAGAGAACAAGTTCAAAACGTAGAATAAAAGGAGAAAGAAAAATGATAAACAATCCACCTATTGACGAACTTTCGGAAAAAGTAGGTTCAAAATACGCACTTTGCGTAATTGCGTCTAAAAGAGCAAGACAACTAATCGACCATGCGCAAAGCCAAGGACTTACCGACCTTCCCGACCACAAGAAGCCTTTATCCGAGGCGGCACAAGAGATATACGACGGAAAGGTAACCGTATCAAAGTATTAAGATAAAGGGCGTAATTTTTTTTACGCCCTTTACGATATTTAAGGAGATAAAATGATAGCCGAAATAATTGTCGATATAAATCATAGCGAAGTCGATAAAGTCTTCGATTATATTTGCGACGATAATCTTCACTTTGGAACACGGGTTGAAGTTCCTTTCGGTCGTCAAAAATTAGAAGGTTTCGTTTTAAGGGTAAAAGAAAAGTCCGACCTTCCGACAGATAAACTTAAAAAAGTAATTCGTCCGCTTGACGATTTTATTGCGATTGATAAAACTTGTTTATCTCTTGCCGAGTTTATTAAAGAAAAATATCACGTTCCTTTTGCACTCGCACTCCGCCTTTTTATTCCGTCAGAACTTCGTGGTGGGAAAGTCAAAGAAACGTTTACGACCTATTGTAAACTTACCGATAAAATTTCGGCGGACGATATTAAATCGACGTTTAGAAAAGGTTCGACTGCAAAATGCGGTGCTATCGATTATCTAAACGGGAAAGGAGAAGAAAAAATATCGGTGTTAAACGATAAGTTCGGGTTTTCGTGCATTAAAGGACTTATCGATAGCGGATATATCTTGTCAGAAGACAGAAAAACCGAAAGAACGCCGTATAGAGAACTTCAAAGTTTTTCTAAAGACGTCAGTTTATCCGAAGAACAACAAAAGGCGATAGACGGAATTGAAAATACGGATAAAATGATAAGCCTACTTTTCGGAATTACGGGAAGCGGTAAAACCGAAGTCTATTTAAGGTTAATTAAAAGCACCTTAAAAAAGGGCAAAACTGCGATAATGTTAGTACCCGAAATCGCATTGACGCCCCAAATGCTTAAACAACTCCGTGCGAGATTTCAAGACAGTGTTTCAATACTCCATAGCGGACTTTCGGCAGGCGAAAGGTACGACGAGTGGTTAAGACTTAAAACGGGAGAAGCCAAAATCGCCATCGGTGCAAGGAGTGCGATTTTCGCACCGCTTGAAAACGTAGGGCTTATAATTATCGACGAAGAACACGAAGGAAGTTATGACTCCGAAACGAGTCCGAGATATAAAACGATGGAAGTTGCGGTAAAGCGTGCCGAAATCGAAAACGCAAAAATAGTTTTAGGTAGCGCAACTCCCAAATTAGAAAGTTTTGACAAAGCGTTATCCGGCGAATACTATCTCTCCGAAATGAAAACGAGAATAAATAAAAAGCCTATGCCCGAGTTTTCGGTCGTCGATATGCGCCAAGAAGTAAGGCGTGGAAACGGTAGTATTTTTTCTTCGACCTTAAAAGAAGAATTAGGCGAAACGTTAAAAAATCAAAATCAAGCGATAATATTTTACAATAGGCGTGGATTTTCAAGACAGGTTATTTGTCGTGATTGCGGATATGTTGCAAAGTGCGAAAACTGTGATATATCCCTAAACTACCATAAAGATTTGAATTTACTTAAATGCCACTACTGTAATGCGACGTACAAAGCGTTAAAGGCGTGTCCCGAGTGCGGTTCTGTAAATTTGGGTTATACGGGGATAGGCACTCAAAAAATTGTATCCGAATTAAACACGCTTTTCCCGACGGCGAAAATTCTCCGTATGGACAACGACACTACGCAAAACAAAGAAGGGCATTTCAAGATATTAAAAGAGTTCCAAGAGAGAAAGGCGGATATTTTGGTCGGCACGCAAATGGTTGCCAAAGGTCATGATTTTCCGTCGGTCACTTTGGTCGGAATATTAGACGCCGATATGAGTTTGTATTTTTCCGATTACAGAAGTAGCGAAAGGACTTACGAACTTATAACT
>JAZRYO010000184.1:0-1004 GCA_045600785.1 Christensenellaceae bacterium
GTAAGCCGAAAGAACTTGCGAAAAAACTAATCGCAGGACCGAACGGCGTATATATATGCGACGAGTGTGTAGGGGTATGTAATAAGGTTTTGCAAGACGACGAAAACGAAAAGTCGGAAAGCGAAATAAAATTACTTAAACCCAAGGAAATAAAAGACGAACTCGACAAATATATAGTAGGTCAAGAAAAGGCTAAAAAAGTATTGTCCGTTGCGGTTTATAATCATTATAAAAGAGTTAATTTAAGTGCAAAGGGAAAGGCTAAAGACGAAACCGAGATAGACAAAAGCAACATTTTGCTTTTAGGTCCTACGGGTTCGGGTAAAACCTTACTTGCGAGAACGCTTGCAAAAATATTAAACGTTCCTTTCGCCGTCGCCGACGCAACGACTTTGACCGAAGCGGGCTACGTCGGGGAAGACGTTGAAAACATTTTGCTTAAACTTATTCAAAACGCAGATTACGACGTTAAGAAAGCGGAAAGGGGCATTATCTATATCGACGAAATCGACAAGATAGCTAGAAAGAGTGAAAACGTTTCTATAACGAGAGACGTAAGCGGAGAAGGAGTTCAACAAGCCTTACTTAAAATTATCGAATCGACTGTTGCGTCCGTTCCCCCGCAAGGCGGAAGAAAGCACCCGCAACAAGAGTTTTTAAGAATAGACACTACGAATATTTTGTTTATTTGCGGTGGAGCTTTCGTCGGACTTGACAAAATTATAAATAAGAGAAAAGATAATTCGTCCTTGGGCTTTACGGGTAGCATAAAAGCCGAAGAAAAGTTGGGCGACGAATATTTGGAAGATATTCAACCGCAAGACTTGACGAAGTTCGGACTTATCCCCGAATTCGTAGGTCGTATGCCGATAGTCGTAGGACTTCACGCACTCGACGAAAACGCACTCGTCAAAATTATGACCGAGCCTAAAAACGCTATCGTAAAGCAGTATAAAAAGTTAGTCGGGTTAGACGACGTCGAACTCGTAGTAACCGACGACGCA
>JAZRYO010000185.1:0-3857 GCA_045600785.1 Christensenellaceae bacterium
CCTTTCGTTTACGCCGTTCGATATAACGACCGAAGGGGTTTTATGCGTAGTTTTTTCAAAAACGTCCTTTATAAATTCGGTTGGATAATGCACCTTGTCGCAACGACGGTATAAGCCCCTATAAAAAACTTTATAAACTAAAAAATTAGCAAGCCTACTATTCATTAAAAATATATGCGCCGTAAAATTTTCGGCTTGGCAATGGAAACTCGCCGTTATGGGTATGCCGTGTTTTTTTGCAAGTTTAGCGGCACTCGTACCTAATAAAAACGGCGTTTGGACGTGAACTACGTCTGCCCCTAATATTGCGTCTTCTAATATCGCCTTTTGCGGTTTTGCAAGTGAAACACCGTTCTTTTCAACGACGTAATTCAAAAATCTTCCGAGATTAACCGTCGGAACTATATAATAGTTTTCTTTCCCTTTCTTATCTTTATCGGGACAAATAACCTTTACTTCGTGTCCTTTCTCGTTTAAGTATTTAATTAGATTAAGTATTGCGATAGTCGTTCCGTTATTTTCCTTGCCTAAAACGTCGCAAGCGATTGTAATCTTCATTTATTCTCCTTTCGTTCGTCACTATTTTACCAAAGGTATATTTCAAAAACAAGGAAAATAAATAGAAAGATATTCTACCGATATATAATTTTTAGAGAATGCTTTATATCAAAAAAAGAGAGTTTTTCTTTTTCTCTAAAATTTTTAGAATTTTGATTTTTCCTATTGAAAATAATTAAAAACAATGATATAATAGGCTTATGAACGAAGACGTTAAAAAAACCGTTGCGAATAATTTAACGGTTTTAAGAAAAAGCAAGAATATGACGCAGTCAGACCTTGCCAAATTATTGAATTATTCGGATAAGTCGGTATCGAAATGGGAACATGCGGACAGTTTGCCCGATATAGAGATTTTATGCACTCTTTGTGATATATACGGCGTTTCGCTTGACTTTTTAACTCACGAAAACGCATCTGAACACGAAGAACTTTTACAAAATCAAACGAAGCAAACGACGGGAAACAGAATAACTATTACCCTACTTACCTTAACTACCATATTTTTAATTGCGACGATAATTTTCGTCTATTCGATTTTGGTTGAAACGAAAGCGGTACTTTGGCAAGCATACGTTTGGGCGCTTCCCGTTTGTTTCGTGTTTTTACAAGTTTTCAATCAAAAATGGTTCAAAAGCGGTGCGCTTAAAATCGTATTTCAGTCTTTTACTTGTTGGACGCTTCTAACTTGTATTTTTTTGACCGACCAAAAATTATGGCTTATATTTATTTTGGGTATTCCCATTCAAATAATAATTATTCTTTTCAATAATTTAAGCAACAATAAAAGAAAATATTAAGGAGAAATTTATGAAAGTTATTTTATTAGCCGACGTAAAAGGCAGCGGAAAAAAAGACGATATTATTGAAGTTAGCGACGGATATGCTAAAAACTTCTTACTTAAAAGAAAACTCGCAATAGAAGCGACTTCGACAAAAGTAAACGACGTAGTAAACAAGAAAAACGCCGAAGAATTTCATAGGGCGGAAGAAGTTAAAGCCTTTATGGAACTCGCTAAAAAAATGAAAGGGTTAAACGTCGAATGTTTCGTTAAATGCGGAGAAAACGGAAAGGTTTTCGGTAGCGTTACGACAAAAGAAATCGCCGATAAACTTATAGCGCTCGGGTACGACGTCGATAAAAAGAAAATCGTTTTAGAAGGACAAATAAAAAACGTCGGAACTTATCCTTGTGAGATAAAGTTTTTGCCCGACGTTTCAACAAAAATCAACGTAGTAGTTAAAAGTCTTTAATTTATCATAAAAACAATCCCGATTTTTCGGGGTTGTTTTTGTTTTAATCTTCGGATAAAAATACTACTGGTGCGTAAGCCGAAGTATATCTACCTTCTTCGGAAAATTCAAACACTACTTTATTTACTCTTTTTTGTACGCCTAAAAACTTAAACTTGAATTCGATTTGCTTGCTTATCCACTAGGGCGTAAGCGACGAATATCTTTCGACTTTTAACCCCGTCGCCATTTTATCGACTTCAACATTTTCGGATAAATCTATTACTCTAACCGTTAAGTCGTGAAAGGCGTTTCCGTGTGCTTTAACTCTGTTAATCGCTCTAATCCCTATCCTTTTCTCGTCGGTATCTTTAATTCTTACTCCGTCAAGATAGGTAATAATTACGGTTGCAAAAGGTAAATCAACGGTAAACGAATTTTCAGTATCGTTTGAAAATGCCCTTACGATTACTTCGTCTTGCCAAATATTAAACACGTTTTCACGCCTTGACTTAAAGTCCTTCAAGGCTAAAAATTTATTATAAATATCTTTATCTATTTCGTTTTCTTTTTCGGTTAATTTAACGTCGGAACAGTTCTCGATTAAAACCGCCGGCGCAAGATTTACCACCCTTTCGGTAAGTTCTGTTATCGTCCTTGGGAACTTAACGGACAAGTTTGGATTAATTCCGCAAGTCGTTATTTTATCGCCGATAAAATCTTGCCAGTCTTTAGGCATATTTTTCGTTCCGCCGATAATTCCCATAATAGAACCTACGGTCGCAGCCGTACAGTCGGTATCGTCCCCGCAATTTACGGCGTATAACATAGACTTTTTGAAGTCGCCTTGTCCGTATAAAAGTCCTAAAACGACGTAGCCGATATTCGACGGCGCTTGAAACCACCCGTCGCCTATGTCTTCGTTTTCTTTTAAGACGAGTTCTCTAACCTTATCTCTATCCAAACCTTTTTCATATGAAGTTTTTACGAGTTTAACCGTCTTTGCCACTCTCGAATTTTCGGGTATATACGAAAGTCCTATCTCGATAAGTTTATTTATATCGGATACGACGAACGCCGAACTCTCGATTGCCGCAATAAATGCGGCGGCGTAAGTACCTTCGCCAAGACTATGGTCAACTTTTCCGTCTTCCATAGATAGCCTTACCGCAACGTCGGGCGAAGCGGGAGCAAGCGTTGCCCAAATCTCCGTCCTTATCCAAGCACCGTTCGAGTGTTTCCAGTCGTCGTTATTATACGAACCCGAAACGGGCGGATAAAGTCCGCTTTTCATATTCCAAATCGCCGTACCGTATTCGTTTGAATAGTGAGTGATAAGCGACAACCAATACTCGCCGAGTTTTTCGGCGGTAAGCCTTTTAGACCCTTCGTATTCGACTGCAATAAGCCAAGCAAGTTGCAAGTCCAAATCGTCGTTGGGCATAGGTTCGTTAGGCGTGGTCGTAAACCCCGTAAGGTTTAATTTTTCTCTGACGCCTTCGAACGGTCCGCCCAAAGTTCCGCCCATATTCTTGCCTTGCCAACAAGCAAAGACTTTGTCTTTGTACTCATCAAAATTTAACTTTATCATATTTATCCTATACGAGTTTGAATTTTACTACTCTACTTAAATATTGTTTACCGTACTCAAACGGTCTTACGGCTATTTTATCGTTATCAATAATTTCGGCAATTTCGTCGCTGTCTACCCACGTTGCCGAAGTGATTTTCTTATTCGTATTAAAAGTTATTACTCTACTTTCTTTTTCCATCGTAACGTTCGGGTCGAACGATACGGGAACGTCGTTTACTACTGCGTAATAATACTCGCCGTCGAACGTCGTCGTTGCACCGTCGCAAGTCAAAACGCAAGGCATAGCGTTATAAACGAAGTCTTTATTGAATTTTATCCACTTGCCGACACGACGCATTATCTCTCTGTCGGCAGAACTTACAAGTCCGTTTGCCATAAGCCCCGTATTTAGTAATAAATTACAACCGACCGACCTACACTCCGCCAAAAGTTCGATAAAATATTTCGGGGGTTTCAAACTTAAATCGTTTTC
>JAZRYO010000186.1:0-2444 GCA_045600785.1 Christensenellaceae bacterium
GTATTTTAGAAGTTTATAAATTTCGCTTTCGTCAATATCAGGGACAAACTCTATTTCAACTCTTGGATTTTTCACGTCGGTTAAATACGACGACAAGAAAAAGACGGCGTTTCCGCTTATGCCGTAGTCGGTGAAAAGCAAATCTCCGATAAATTCGGCGAGTTGTTTGTCGCCGTCGTAAGCGGTGATTTTTGCCTTCTCTTTTAAGCCTTTAAGTCCACGCAAAAATTCGGTGTTGGTTTTTAACTGTACGAGAGAAGGAAAAAGTTCGGTCGGAAAAACACCAAAGTCTTTTAGAAGTTTATACGAACTTCCGTCAGTACCGAAATTCTTTGCCGCTTTACCGCCTACCGATAAAATTACCTTTTCGGCAAAAAAACTTCCCTTGTCGGTCGTAATTTCATAGCACCCGTCTTTTTTTACCAAGCCGTCGGCATAAGTCGATAATAAAACTTTCGTTTTCAAACTTTCAACCTTAAACCTTAAAAAGTCCAAGACGGACGACGCTTGATAGGACGACGGATAATATCTACCGTCTTCACAAGATAAGGGAAGTCCCAAACGGTAGAAAAAATCAATTAAAGATTTATTATCGTATTTTGAAATAATATAGGAGACGTCCGCACCCAAATAAGAGTGATAGTTTTTTTCGGAAAGGCATTTATTTGTTAAATTGCCACGACCGTTTCCCGTTGACAATATCTTCTTGCCTACCCTATCGTTTCTCTCGATTAGCAAGACATTGTCGCCACCGAATTTTTCGGAAAGTTTAATAGCGGATACGAGTCCCGAAAACCCTCCGCCTATGATCGCCGTCTTAAAAATTTTATCCATACGCCACCAAACGCTTAATTTTACTCATATTTTAGCATATTTATTTATAAAAATAAATAATTTTTGCCAATAAAACGGTAAAAATTAAATAATCAGTTGACGAAACGCTTTTTTTTTACTAAAATATAAAATGAATAGCGAGGTTATTATGTTTTCAAAAAATATATTAAAAATCGAATTTATTGATAAACTTATCAATTTCTTTAAAACTTTACCTTCACCGCAAAACTACATTTGGCTTTCGATTCTCGGTGTAATCGCACTTTTTATTATCGTTTTTCTTTTGGTGTTATTCTTTTCTAATTTTAGAAAACGCAAACGCCAATCGAAAAAAGAAGAAGCTGAAAGACTCCGTTTGTTAAACGAAGAAGTCGATGCGTTATTCAAAAGATTAGACGTTGTAGAAAGAGAATTGTCCGAAAATAAAAAACAAGCGGTTTTACTTGCAAGTCAAACCAGACACGAAGTAGAAAAACTTTTGGATGAAACGAGAATATTAAACGAAAGCGAAGATTATCTTAATCAAAAGAATAAAGATAAAATCGCAATGTTAGACGAAAAACAAAAGACTGTTTCGGATATTATCAAAACCGAACAAAGAAACGCAATAAAATCGATGAAACCCGAAAAACTTTCAAGCGCACAAGCAATGCTCGGAAAAATCGCTTCGGATAAAGCTAAAAACGAAAGTGATTTGCTTGAACGCCAAGAAAATCAAAAAGAAAGGCAACAAAAAACTTCCGAAAAAATTGCCGAACTTAACTTTAATTTGGAAAAAGCACTCGTCGAAAACGACGACGCTTGCGCAGTTTTGGAAAAAGAAAAAAAGGAAATTACCGACCGTCTTACCGAGCTTTTAGGAAAAGACTTCTCTTTAAGCCCTGCCGATTATTTTAACACCATAAGAGAAATCGAAGCGCAATCCGAATTTGAAACAAGTTCCGCATTATCTACCGCAGAAGACGAACTCCAAAAAGCAAAACTCGAATACGAAAATGCCGTTAAAGTCAGAATAAAAGCCGAACAAGATAAAGAAGCCGCTTTGGATAATATCAGAAACGACAAAAGAGAAATGCGTAAACTTGCGGTAAAATGCGAAAAAAAAGGTCCTTATAACGACGTTGCTTATACCGTAGATGACGACGATAATTCGGATATTAAAATTATCGTCAGCGACTTATTCGGAAACGAAACAGTATTAAACCCCAACGGCGAACAATTGAATATTCAATCTAAATAAAAATTAAATGCTAACGGTTAGCCGTTAGCATTTTTTATACTTTCTTTTATTTTTTCGGACAAACTTCCCGCCCCTAATATCACCGCAGTATCTCTTTTTTTCAAATTTCCCCGTAAATATTTTAATACGCCGTCAACGTCGTCTAAATAGGTAGAGTTCGGCAAATTCATAGATAAATCGTATCCGCTACCGCCTTCGATATAGTTTTCTCTTGCCGGAAAAGTCTTATAAATTACCAAATTTTCATTTTTTTCTAAAACGCCTACGAAATCGTTCATTAAAGACAGCGTTCTCGAATACGTATGCGGTTCGAAGACGACGAAAATCCTACCTTTATTTCTCTCGTTTAATTCGTTTAACGTCGTTTCTA
>JAZRYO010000187.1:0-4064 GCA_045600785.1 Christensenellaceae bacterium
AAAGAAAAGAGATAGGAAAAATCCTATCTCTTTTCTTTTGCAGCAACGTATCTTCTCGGAGGGGCTGTCGCAAGTTGATAAATTTCAACTTATGACAGCCCTAAAATTTTTACTTTTCTTAAAATCTTCATAATTTTTATCAAAAATGAGATATTTTATGATTTTTTAGACAACAAAATGAGAAGGCTTGTGGATAAGTCTGGCAGTGTAAAATAAAGTGTGTAAGTTAAGAAAAAGGCTTACGCACTTTTTACATATAGTGAAAAGTGTAGTATAATAGAAGGAGTAAAAAAACAAATGGAAGAAAACTACACAATGAGAAAGAAGAAAGAATCAACCGCAGGACAAAAAATGGCACAGCAAATTATCGAGCAGTATAAGCCGAAGACAGTTGAAGATATGCAGAACGCATTAAAAGACATATTCGGACCGATATTTGAAGCAATGCTCAACGGCGAAATGAACAATCATTTAGGCTATGAAAACAACGACTGATTTTGATATACACCCCAAAAGTTTGACGCAAAAAGTGAAAAACTTTTGATGGTGCATTTTTTATGCAAGAAAATAAAAAAGCGAATAAAAATATTTAAGGGTTTAATCTAAAAAAGTTTGTTTAATGTATAGCCAAAAGAATTTTATTATGTTATATTATTAGTATAATTCTTTTTAGGTGGGCAAAGACGTATGATTACAATCGAAAAAACTAAATTTACTATTAAAACGAACAACAGCGTTTTGATTTTTGAAGTAAAGGACAATCCCGATTCGGACACGCATAACGGCGGACTTAAAACCTTCGTAAAATTGACTTCTTACGGCGTTAAGCCTTACGATAAGTGCGTAAGCGAACACGGAAGATATTGGTCGCCTCTTGGAAGCAACGACGACTATATAGTCGATTGTATGCCTTATTCCTTCGTCGGTATCGGCAACAATAAAAACAATATGCTTATTTTGGAAAACGCCGACGACACTTACGTCAATAGATTTAATTTTGTAAAGGCGGAGAAGATAAGCGGTGAGTTTTTATCGGATATTCCGCACGCAAGATACGGCGAAGAAAGTTTAGTCCTTCACTTTTTCGACGACGTGGCAAACGTCGAATTAGAGCAGTATTATACTTGCTTTCAAGATAGCGACGTTTTAGCGGTATGTCAAAGGGTAGTAAATAAAGGTACGTCGCCGATATATATTGACAAGTTATCGTCTTTACAAATAGATTTGCCGACGACCGATTGTATGGTTTCCACTTTCGACGGTAAAGCAAATTTGGAACGTATTCGCCACGACAACAGAATAACGTCGGGTGCATTTTCGGTTGAAAGCCAAAGCGGTATTTCTTCCGCAGTACATAATCCGTTTATTATCGTAAGCGATAACGAAAGCGGACTAAAATATGCGTTTAACTTAATTTACAGCGGAAACCATAAAGAACAAGTCGAAGTGTCGCCGTACGGCACGACGAGAATTTTAACGGGTATAAACGACTTTTTATTCCGCTACGAATTAAAAGCGGGCGAGTCGTTTACTACTCCGCAAGCAATCACCGTTTGTGCAAATTCGGAAGATAAAATAACGTCTTTAATGCACGACTTTATATTAAACCATATCGTAAGGAAGGAATTTACTTCTTCCGTTCGCCCCGTACTATATAACAGTTGGGAAGGAATTTGTTTTGGTTTTAACGAACAGTCGCTTGACGAATTATCGACGATAGCGAAAGATTTAGGCGTCGAATTATTCGTTGTTGACGACGGTTGGTTCGGAAAGAGAAACGACGATACGACGAGTCTTGGCGATTGGTTTGTCAACCTTGAAAAGATACCTTGCGGACTCGGTGCTATTGCAAATAAAGTGCGGGATAAGGGGCTTAAATTCGGAATTTGGGTAGAACCCGAAATGATTAGTAGAAACAGCGAACTATATCGTAAGCATCCCGAATTTGCAATGGAAAACAAAGGTCGTGAGCCTATTGAAAGACGAAATCAATTAGTTATCGATATGACTAACCCCGAAGTTCAAAAATATTTAATCGACAGTTTAACGGCGGTATTCTCGGACGTTAAACCCGACTACGTTAAATGGGACTTTAATAGAACGCTAATAGACATTACTAACACTTGCGGACAAAAAGGCGAATATTTATACAGGTTTATTTTGGGAACGTATAAAGTCGTGGACGAACTTACGAAACGTTTTTCAAGTACCTTATTCGAGTCTTGTTCGTCGGGCGGTTGCAGATACGATTTGGGTATGGCGTATTATATGCCACAAACGTGGGGTAGCGACGATACGAACACGGTTGCGAGAATGAATATTCAATGCGGAACGCTTGCGGGGTATCCGCAAAGTACGTTCGGTGCGCACGTTACCGAAGATATGTCGCCGGCTTCAAACGACGTATCAACGCTTGAAGACAGGTTTAATCTTCATTCTATCGGTGCGTTCGGTTATGAACTCGATTTAAGAAAGTTGAGTTTAAGCGATAAAGAGATAATTAAAAAGCAAATAGCATATTATAAAGAACACAGAGCCTTACTTCAATACGGAAAATATCATTGTTTGGAAACGATAAAAGGCGACGGAAAAGATTATTCTTATATGACGGTAAACGGCGACGAAGAAGCGTTTTTGGTATGTTTTTCGAGAGATACGAAGATAGACAAGAAGATAAAAATCGACCTACTTGATTTGAACGCAACTTATAAAATCAGCGAGCGTTTAGGTAGAGTTAAAGAACAGATTAAAAGCGGAAAAGACCTTAAAAACAAGGGTTTAAGGTTGAAATTCGAAACGCACGAAAAAGACTATAAAGGTGCGACGAGTTTAATGCTTTATATAAAAAAGGTAAATTAGATAATGGAAACCGTAGTGCTTGAAAATGCCGAATAGGGCAATTATCTTTTTATAAAACATTTAATAAGAAATCATTTTGAACAAATAAAATATAGCTTTTTTCCCGAGATTAAGGTATCTCGGTTTTTTTTGTATTGATTTATTAAAAATAATATGATAGAATAATCACGAAAAGTGGAATTATTCTTTATTTTACGGGCATAATAAAATAGGAGAAGTTATGAAAGCAAAGAGAGTTTTATTTTTGAGTTTAGCTTTAATCACGGGACTGTTTTCCGTTGGTTGTAAAAAGACCGAAACGGTCGAAAAAAACCCTTATGAAAATTATGTCAAGTTAAATCAATTTTGTGATTACGTAATGATAACCGACGTCTATAAGGAACTTGACTACGACTATGCTTACGACCGAATAGACGGTCAGTACGACGAGTATATGGTAGGTGGTGGTTGTACGGCGGTAGGCAAGGCTAACACTTTGGACGGTATGATTGTCGGAAGAAATATGGACCTTTATATAACGGATAGACCGTCGTATATCGTAAAAACTGCGGTCGAAGGGTATAAACGCACTTTCGGGCTTACCTATTCGGCGGGCAAGGGCGAGAGTTATTTAAGAGTCAAAGAACACGGCGTCGAGCCTGATTTTTATAAACTTATTCCGTTTTTGCAAACCGACGTTATGAACGAAGACGGATTTTATATCGAAGTCAATATGAGGTATGCCGACTACGACGAGCAGGGCAATTCTATATTTTCTTGTTCGGGAACGAACAGCGGAAAACCGAGAATTATGGCACTTCTTTTACCGCAATATTTAGGTTCGAGATGTTCGACTGTCGATGAAGCGGTGCGTATGGCAAAGGAAGATATAGATATCTATACGCCTGCGCCGAACGGCAGTAGCGGTGTCGATTGGAACTTCTGTTTTATGATGTCGGACGCAACGGGGAAATACGGCGTTTTGGAAATTGCCGAAAATCAAGTCGTATGGAACGAAGCGGTCGTATTAGAAGAAGGCGTAATGCCGAACGGTGCTTGTCAAGCGAATTATTATATAACTCCCGAATTTAACGCCGAAGAAAAGATGAAAGCGGGAGTCGGTAGAGTCGATTATTTAAGGAACAGGTGGGCGGATATCACTTGTGAAGAAAATATGTACACGGCAATGCTCGGAGTATCTTATTTTCAAACTTATTTTTCTTATT
>JAZRYO010000188.1:0-3898 GCA_045600785.1 Christensenellaceae bacterium
TGCTAAGACTTTGCTGTCCGATGAAGATAAAAGCAACTTTCAAAAGGAAATTTTAAGCGTTTATTCTTCCGCAACTGTAGGAATAAACAACGCTCAATCCAAAGAAGAAGTAGACATCGCCGTCGCAAAAGCTTATTATGATATTGATGAGATAATTGACACGGCAGTGGACAAAAACGTTAATTAACGGAGAAGTAAAAAATGAAGATTTACGAAGAACCTACAATAGATATAGTTTCTCTTGAAAATACCGACGTGTTATCGACGAGTAAAGATCCGTGGAATCCCGATATAGAAACACCGCCTATCTGGGAAACGTAAGGGGGAGAGTTAATGAGGAAATTATTTACTGTTTTATCAGTATCGGTACTATTTATAATTTGTTGCTTTGTTTTCGCCTTTTTGACGGTATTTTGTTTTGTGTCGTGTATCAAAGACGACGAAAAACCGACGAAGGAATCGAGTTATGAATCGTCTACGACGTCGGATAGCGAGTACGAGTCCAACTCCTACGAAATCGAACTCCCGATAATTTGATTATCGACAATCTTACAAAACGACCTAATACTAAAACCGATAAAGTGTCGAAAAATGTTTAACCTTATCATTATTTAGTACTAAATATTACGATTTTGTTCGGTTTTGTT
The DNA here is from genome assembly GCA_045600785.1 of Christensenellaceae bacterium. Lineage (GTDB taxonomy): Bacteria > Bacillota > Clostridia > Christensenellales > Borkfalkiaceae > UBA10281. Next base: position 648 of record JAZRYO010000188.1, read on the forward strand.
GTAAATAGTGCAATTTTATATTACAATACATAACATATTTACAATATTAGTAAACGGAAATTTACAGTAAGGAAAACGGAAAATGAGAAGTAAAAAAGTTGATAAGTTAACGGTTAAAACTTGTTATACGAGAAAGGAAATGGGCGAAGTCGCCGCAATGGATATCGCAAAGCGTTTTAAGACGCTACTTAAAACCAAGGACGAGATAAACGTTATATTTGCGGCGGCACCTTCTCAAAACGATGTTCTAAAATCTCTCGTCGAGAACAAAAAAATCGAATGGGGTAGGATAAACGCTTATCAAATGGACGAATATATAGGTCTTAAAAAAGACGTATCGCAAACCTTTGGCAATTTTTTATACGAGCATTTATTTTCTCTCGTTCCGTTAAAGTCTATAAACCTTATAAATCCCGAAGCCGAAGACTGTGAAAAAGAAGCGGAAAGATATTCTTGTCTTTTGCGTTCACACCCCATAGACGTCGTGATTATAGGTATAGGCGAAAACGGACACGTTGCTTTTAACGACCCGCCCGTTGCCGACTTTAAGGATAAAAAAGCGGTAAAGGCTGTTCAACTCGACGACGTATGCCGTATTCAACAAGTAAACGACGGGCGTTTTAAGTCGGTCGATAAAGTTCCTATGCACGCATTAACGTTAACCGTACCGACGATTTTTAACGTTCCTAATTTATTTTGCGTGGTGCCTGCGCCGACCAAGGCGAAAGCGGTTAAAGAAGCGTTGACGGGGACTATCGACGAACATTGTCCGGCAAGTATTTTAAGACTTCACGATAACGCAATTTTATATTTAGATAAGGACAGCGCATCCCTTCTATAACGAAATAGAAATGAAAACTAAGGGCAAAATCGATTGCCCTTTTTTATTTACAATTAAGGTTTTCCGTGCTATAATTATTCGTAGTTTGGGGACTTATATGAAAGATTATTTAACTATCGACGAATGCGAAGAAAAACGAAAGGAACTCGTCGAAAAAAAATTCAAATCTTTTGGGTGTCGTTTTGTGTTCAAAAGAAATTGCCGTTAACGATTGATTTTGTTGAGAAGGAGATTAAACAACTCGGCATAAACTCGATAGTTTATAGCGGACTTACGAAAAGAGAGAAATCGATAGCACTTAAACACTACGATAAAGAGTGGAATAAATTTATCGACGATTTAATTTTAGGTTGTATCGGTTTATAGCGATATTATGGTTGACTAAATTATATAAAAATGGTATTCTATATAAACAATAAAGGGAAAGAATAAAAATGAAAGTATTACTTCTAAACGGCAGTCCTAATGTTAAGGGTTGCACGAAAAGGGCTTTGGAAGAAGTCCAAAAGTCGTTAAACGATAACGGCATAGAAACGGAGATAATCGAAGTCGGAAGTAAAGATATAAGGGGCTGTATCGATTGCTCTAAATGTAGAGATTTAAGGGGTTGTGTTTTTAACGATTTGGTAAACGAGGTTGCCGAAAAGTTTAAGGATGCCGACGGACTTATAGTGGGTTCACCCGTTTACTATGCTTCGCCTAACGGCACGCTTATTTCTTTTTTAGACAGGCTTTTTCACTCCACGCCTTTTAGCAAGCGTATGAAAGTCGGGGCGTCTATCGTTTCTTGTAGGCGTTCCGGAAACACTTCGTCTTTCGACGTTTTGAATAAATATTTTACTATTTCCGAAATGCCCGTTGCATCGTCTATTTATTGGAACAATATTCACGGCTTTACTTACGAAGACGCTTGCAAAGATAAAGAAGGCTTGCAAACGATGAGATATTTAGGGGATAACGTTGCGTTTATGATTAAGGCAATTAAGGACGCTAAAGAAAAATACGGACTTCCCGAGAAAGAAAAGGAGAGATTTTCTACGAGTTTCTTCAACGGGGATTAAATCGGTTAGATTGCTTATGTACGTTGATAAGTTTCGAAAGAATACGTGAAAACGTATCAAATAATAAATTATATATTATAAGATATTATAAGGAGAAAAAAATGAAAAAATTGATTAGTACGCTTATTGCGGTTATCGTTTGTTTTGCGGTAGTTATACAGTTTACGGGCTGTTCAATCGAAAAACAAATTAAGCACAACGTAGATTTAGTAAAGTCTATAACAACGTACGAAGGTATGGAAGCGGTAAGCCGTTCGGTCTTCGAATACGACGATAACGGTCGTATAGTTTCGGTTATAACAAGAGAACTTACGGGAGAAAACCCCGAGGCGACCAAGACTGAGTACATTTACGACGGACAAGGAAACGTAGTTTTTGAAAAAAGAGACTATGAAGAAAACGGCGAGTGGGTAAATTACCGCAAATACGAATACGTTTACGACGATAGCGGAAATCTTCTCGACCAAAAGGTTTATTCTTGGGAAGACGACAGATGGACTAAAAACTATAAATACGAACGTTTTTACACTATAGACGGTTATTTGGCATATTCCGTTGATTACTATGGCGACGAGAGTGGCGAAGTTTGGGAAGGAGATATAAGAACGGTTAATTCTTACGACGAAGACGGAAACGTATTTTTGTCTGAATATTATTCGTTTGACGACGGCAAGTGGCATTTGTACGGCACAAACGAAAACGAATACGATACAAATGGAAGGCTGTTAATCAGCGTATCGACCGACTTTGATGACGACGGAGAAATAAAAGAAAAAACAAAGTATGAATATTCATACGACGGTAATTTGACTGTATCGACCGAATTCGTACCGAACGGTTTAGGCGGTTGGAAGATTACGGGCAAGACTGAAGAAAGATTAAACGGAGATTACTTTGTTTCTTACGGATACACATTTGACGAAAGCAAACAAGACTTTGTTTTGGAAATGGTAGTTGTTGATAATGAAGTTATAGGCAACGTTATAAGTAGTACGGTTGAATTTTTCGACGGAGAGAACTTTATTACCACGTTATCCAGAAAATGCTTTATGCTTAACAACGGCAACATTTCGCTTATCGAATATCTCGTATTCGATATGAAAAACACTTACATTTTCGAATATGAAAAGCATACGGTTTTAGACGGATACGAAAAAATAGACGGGTTTACTTATTTAATGTATACATTATAAATATGAAAATTTTATCGTATTTTATCCTTTTGCTTGACAAACGGTAAAAATATGGTATATAATGCGAATATCAAACAAATTGGGGGACGAAAATGTTTAACAATATTGGTAAAAAAATAAAAATGTTGGCAAAAATTCTTTTTTGGGTTTTATCCG
>JAZRYO010000189.1:0-3498 GCA_045600785.1 Christensenellaceae bacterium
ACGGTAATTCTATAATCTTTTATGATTATATCTTTTTCTTTGTTATATTCTTTGGGTTCTGTTCCTTTTCTAAAATAAAACGAAACGGAATCTTTTTCCGACATTGTTGAAAGGAAAATCTTTCCCGTCGTATCGTACGAATATTTATCTATTGAAACGTTTATAACGTTATCGTCGTTTTCAAAATTTCTCGGGAAATTGTCTTTATATAATAAATCTAAAACGTCGGAAACAATTCTTGTCGGTAAATTTCCGCCCGTTATTGAATTATCCATTTTAGTTCCGTCTTTTTTACCAAGCCAAACGCCTACGGTATGCGTTGACGTATATGCGATAGAGTATGCGTCAATATTTCCGTTTTCATCGCCGTTTGTCCCCGTTTTTGCGCAAACGTCGTATTTTTTTGAAGATAAAATTTTTGCAGTTCCCGATTTAGCCGTTTCTTTTAATATATCGTTAATAATAAAACAAGTTGAAGAAGAAAAGACGTTTTTTTCGGCTTTTTTATACTTATATAAAGTATATCCGTCTTGCGATTTAATCTCGTCGATTAGACTTATTTTTCCGTATTTTCCATTATTAGAAAAAGGGAGATATGCGCTTAATAATTCGGATAACGTTATTCCACCGCTTAAATTACCTAGGGCGACGGATAAATCGTCGTTATAAAATTCGATGCCTAATTTTTTAGCGTATTTTTTAACTTTATCTACGCCAAGCATAGAACATATTTTAACCGACGGAACGTTAAGACTTTTTTTAAGACAATCTTTAACGCTTGTATATCCGTAATATTTATCGTTGTAATTACTAGGAACGTATCCGTTAAAATTCGTTTTATCGTCTAAAATTTTCGTTGCTTCGGTAATTAGATTTTCTTCTATTGCGGGGGCGTAGATTAGCCAGGGTTTAGCGCTTGATGCAGGACATCTTTTAACTTCGTCGCAAGAAGATTTATATCCTATAATTTTTCCCGTGTCGTTTTCTACTACGATAACGGTACAGCACACGTCAATACCGTAATCTTTTGCAAGCGGTAGATTCTTCGTTAAATTTTCGTCGAGAGTAGTTTTAATTTTTAGTCCGTTTAGCGTACTTTTTTCGTCGTATCCCAAGGCGATTTCGCTATCGGATATTATTTTATCGACTAAAAAGTCATTTGTTTTGTCTTTCACTTTTTGCGAGAGTAAAATAGGTTCTTCGATTGCGTTTTGATATTCTTTTTCCGTAATTAAATTTTGTTCTTTCATTAAAGATAAAATCAAATTTCGTCTTTCAATCGATTTATCGTAATTTTTATACGGGTCGAAAACGGAAGGCGCTTTGATTATGCCTGATAAAAGACAACTTTCGGATAAAGTTAATTTATCGACCGATTTATTAAAATAAGTTTTTGACGCACTTTGAATACCGTAAGCACCTTCGCCGAAATAAATGGTATTAAGATACATTTCCAAAATTTCGTCTTTTGAGTATTTTTTTTCGAGTTTTTTAGCAAGACTCATTTCGATAAGTTTTCTTTTTAATGTTTTTTCTTCGGATAAGAATACGTTTTTTACGAGTTGTTGACTTATTGTCGAACCACCTTCCTTTGTTTTTCCCGAAGAAATATTGCTTTTTATCGCACGAAATACGCCCTTTGTATCAATGCCTTTATGTTTGTAAAAACGCTTGTCTTCAACGGCTATAAAAGCGTTTTTCGTATATTCGTTTATTTCTTCGATTTTTGCCGTTTTACTTTTGGACAAGTTAATAAAATCGTCGTTTGATGCGTAAACGGTAAAGGACGGAGAATCCATAATTTTTGCTTTAGATAAATCGTAATTTTTACTTTTATTCGACGCCCAAATAATAACCGAAAAACATATAATCGTTAAAATCAACGCCGTAAATAAAATTATTTTCGTAAATTTTCTTAAAAATTTAATCATAGTGCTTAAAATATTTTGTATAAAACCGTAAATTTTATTCTTATGAAAACGCTTGTAAAATATTATTATTTTTATTATAATAATATTTATGGACAAACATTATTTGATTACGACGTACGGTTGTCAAATGAACGTACACGAATCCGAAAAGATTGCCGGAATTTTACATAAACTCGGATATTCAGAGTGTAAAACACCCGAAGATGCCGACGTTATCGTATTTAATACTTGTTGCGTAAGAGAAAACGCCGAAGGACACGCTTTCGGTAATATCGGTATGCTTAAAAAACTGAAAATGGAAAACAAAAATCTTATTATTTGTGTTTGCGGTTGTATGACTCAACAAGGCGATTTTGCAAATAAGGTTTATGAAAAATACCCTTACGTTGATATTATTCCCGGAACGTATAACATAGATAAATTCGGAGAACTTCTAAAAAAGAAAATCGAAACCAAAAAAAGAATAGTTGAGATTTTAGATAAAAACGGTGAAATCGTCGAAGATATAACGCCATTTAGGTCGAGCTATCCTAATGCTTGGGTAAACATTATGTACGGTTGCAATAATTTTTGCACCTATTGTATCGTCCCTTACGTTAGGGGTAGAGAAAGGTCGAGAAAATTAGAAAATATTATATCGGAAGTTCAATCGCTTGTTAAAGACGGATACAAAGAAATTACCCTTTTAGGTCAAAACGTCAATTCTTACGGCAAAGATTTGTCGGACGGCTCGTCATTTGCAAAATTATTAGATAAAATCAACGAAATCGACGGAAAATTCAGACTTCGTTTTATGTCAAATCACCCGAAAGATTTAACAAAAGACGTCGTTGATGCGTTAAAGAGAAATCGCCACGCAATGAAAGCGGTACATTTACCTATTCAGTCGGGCTCGGATAGAATTTTATCGCTTATGAATAGGAAATACACTAAAGACGACTATCTCAAAATTGTCGATACGATTAAAAAGGCAATGCCGACTTGTGCAATTACGACAGATATCATTGTCGGTTTTCCAACCGAAACGGAAGAAGACTTTTTATCGACGGTTGAAGTTTGTAAAAACGTAGAGTTTTTCGGCGCTTTTACCTTTGTTTATTCAAAAAGAGAAGGTACGATTGCCGCAAAAATGGACGAACAAGTACCGCCCGACGTGTCTAAAGACAGAATAATGCGTCTTATCGATATTCAAAACGATATAAATAGGAAAATATCGCAAACGTACGTCGGAAAAACCGTCGAAATTTTAGTCGAAGATTACGACGAGAAGAAAAACACGTATTTAGGACGAGATGAATACGGACGTATGGCGTATTTAAGTTATGATACTAACCTTATAGGAAAATTCGTTGACGTCAAGATAACTTCAACGGGTGGAATGTCGTTGCTTGGAGAAGTAGTTAAGGTATACGAAGGAGAAAATTATGGCATCTAATATGATGGAACATTACAGGAAGTTAAAAGCCGAATATAGTGATTGCGTGCTTTTTTACCGTCTTGGAGATTTTTACGAAATGTTCGACGACGACGCCGTTAAAGTGTCGAAAATGTTAGAACTTACGCTAAC
>JAZRYO010000190.1:0-4215 GCA_045600785.1 Christensenellaceae bacterium
CGACTACGTTTTGCATACTTCTTCCCGAAAATGCAACTTTTCTTTTATGTTTAACCGCTAAATCGATAATTTGTTGAATTCTATGGACGTTCGTTGCAAAAGTTGCGACGATTAAACGTCTTTTAGCGTGTTCGACAAATAATCTATCTAGCGTTTCGCCGACTACGTGTTCACTCATTGCATACCCTTCTTGTTCGACGTTGGTCGATTCGCAAAGAAGTAAACTTACGCCCTTTTTACCTATTTCGGACAATCTCGGCATATCAATCATTTGACCGCTAATAGGCGTTAAATCTATCTTAAAATCGCCCGAGTGGAAAACAGTTCCGACGGGTGTTGTAATTGATAACGCACAAGAACCGGGAACGGAATGATTGACGTGTATAAACTCGACCGAAAAACAACCGAGTTTTACTACCGAAGACGGTTTAACGCAGTTTAACGAATAATCTTTTATGCCTTGTTCAATAAGTTTATGTTCGGAAAGCATAAGGGTTAACTTCGTTCCGTAAACGGGAACGTTTACGTCCTTTAAGACGTACGGAAGTCCGCCTATATGGTCTTCGTGTCCGTGCGTTAAAACGATACCCCTTACCCTATCTTTATTTTGAATTAAATAAGTTATATCGGGAACGACTAAATCTATGCCCGGCATATCAATACTCGGAAAAGTCAGTCCTGAATCTATAACTATTATGTCTTTGCCGTATTCAAGTGCGGTCATATTTTTGCCGATTTCACCGACACCGCCTAAGAAACGGACCTTTAACGTTTTATTATTTTTCAATTTTCACTCCACTAAAACGAGGAGAAATTTTCATTTCTCCCCGAGTATAAATTTATTTTTTCAATTCTTCCAAAGTCGATAAAATTTTTGCCTTTATTTCCTTAAATTTTTCAACTTTTTCTCTTTCGGCGTCGATAAGATTTTTAGGCGCTTTCAAAACGAAACCTTGGTTGTTTAATTTTCCTTCCGCTCTTTCAATTTCGTTTTCGACCTTTTCAAGTTCACCGTTTAATCTAATAATTTCTTTTTCGGTGTCAATAAGGTCGCCAAGCGGAATATAAATTTCAACCTTGTCCAAAATCTTCGAAACGACTTTTTCTTGAATTTCGTCCTTGCTTAAAACGAATCGAATATTTTCAACCGAAGCAAGTTTTTCGATATACGACGCATTGTCTAAAATAAGTTTTTTGTTTTGAATTATGACGAACAAATCAACTTTTTTAGAAGGACTTGCACCCATTTCCGCCCTTATATTTCTTATCGATTTAATAATTTCCATAATCTTTTCGGTTTGCGATTTTTCTTTTCTAAACGCAAATTTAGGATTATATTTGGGGAATTCGGAAATCATTATACTCTTTTTAACACCGGGGATATTAGAATAAATTTCTTCGGTTACGAAAGGAATAAACGGGTGTATAAGTTTAAGCGTATTCGAAAGAACGTAGCATAAAACGGTAGCTTTATCGTTTTTAGCCTTTTCGTCGTCGCCGTATAAAACGGGTTTACAAAGTTCGATATACCAGTCGCAAAAATCGGACCAAACGAAATCTTGTAATGAAGCGCAAGCAAGACCGATTTCGTATTTTTCCATATTAAGCGTTACGTCTTTTACAACGGTATTTAATTTCGAAATTATCCACTTGTCAGCCGACGACAAGTTGCAATCTTCAACGTTTTTCTTGATTTTTCTGTTTTCGACGTTCATTAAAACGAATCTCGAAGCATTCCAAATCTTATTTATAAAATTACGGCAACCTTCGAGTTTTTCGGACGAATAACGGATATCGTTTCCTGCGGAAATACCGTTCAATAAACAATATCTTAAAGTGTCCGCACCGTAAGAATCGATAATTTCAAGCGGGTCTATACCGTTTCCAAGCGACTTACTCATTTTTCTTCCTTGAGAATCTCTGACAAGACCGTGAATAAGCACGTCCTTAAACGGAATTCTTCCCATATGTTCAAGACCGCTGAAAATCATTCTCGCTACCCAGAAGAAAATTATATCATATCCCGTAACTAAAACGTCAGTCGGATAGAAATAGTCCAAATCTTCGGTTTTATCGGGATATCCGAGAGTCGAAAACGGCCATAACGCCGAAGAAAACCAAGTATCTAATACGTCTTCGTCTTGATGGAACGCCGTAGAATTACACTTCGGACAAACGGTAGGATATTCTTTTGAAACGACCGTTTCGCCACAATTATCGCAGTAATATGCGGGAATTCTGTGTCCCCACCAAAGTTGACGGGATATACACCAGTCTTTAATGTTCTCCATCCAGTTATAGTAGGTTTTAGTAAATCTCGTAGGATTAAATTTAATACTCTTTTTTCTAACGACGGATATTGCAGGCTTTGCCAATGTATCCATTTTTACAAACCATTGTTTAGACACCATAGGTTCAACGGTATCATGACAACGGTAGCAATGTCCGACGTTATGTGCGTGCGGTTCGATATGGTCTAAATTGCCGAGAGTTTTTAATTCTTCAACGACCTTTTCTCTACACTCGTAGCGACCTAAACCGTTATATTTTCCGGCGTTATCGTTCATTATACCGCCGTCGTCCATAACCCTTATAACTTCCAAGTTATGTCTTAAACCGACTTCAAAGTCGTTAGGGTTGTGTGCAGGAGTAATTTTAACTGCGCCCGTTCCGAATTCCATATCTACGTATGTATCGGCAATTAAAGGTATTTCTCTATTGACGATAGGTAAAATCAAGGTTTTACCTATTAAGTCCTTGTATCTTTCGTCGTTGGGGTTTACCGCAACCGCAGTATCGCCGAATAAAGTTTCGGGACGAGTCGTCGCAACGGTCAAATACTTGTCGCTATTCTTAAAGTAGTATCTCAAATGCCAGAAAAACGACGGTTCTTCCGAATATTCTACTTCGGCGTCAGACAAAGCCGTTTTACAAGTAGGACACCAATTTATTATTCTCTTTCCTTGATAAATTAAACCTTTTTCGTAAAGATTAACGAATACTTCTTTGACCGCTTTATTACATCTTTCGTCCATAGTGAACGCAAGACGAGACCAGTCGCAAGAAGAACCGAGAGATTTTAACTGTTCTACGATTTTATTGTTATATTTATCTTTCCACGCCCAAGCACGACGTAAGAATTCTTCTCTACCCACGTCTTGTTTTGATAAACCTTCGGCTTTTAATTGTTCGACAATTTTAACTTCCGTCGCTATCGACGCATGGTCAGTTCCGGGAAGCCATAACGCTTCGTATCCTTGCATACGCTTAAAACGGATAATTGCATCTTGAATAGACTCGTCCAAAGCGTGTCCCATGTGAAGTTGCCCCGTAATATTCGGTGGCGGAATAACGATAGTAAAGGGGATTTTTTCTTTATTTGCCGTAGCCTTAAAATACCCCTTACTCTCCCACTCCGCATAAATTCTGCTTTCAAACTCTTTAGGGCAGTAAGTTTTTGACATTTCCATAATTTTCTCCTATCCGCTTGACAACCGATTATTAAGCGTTATCCGATTGACAAGTGGCAAACGAAACTAAACCGTTTAGTAAACTATTGTGGAAATTATATAATAATTTCCGTGTATTGTCAAATAAAACTCGGCAGTCATAAAATATAATATCGAAAATTTAGGAGATTTTATATGAAAAAAATATTATCTTTAACAATCGCCCTTATAATCAGCGTTTTTTCTTTCGCATCTTGTAAAAAGAAAAACGAAGGCGACTATACCGTCATTAGACTAAACGAAGTTACTCACTCGGTCTTTTATGCGCCTTTATACATTGCGATTGAAAACGGTTTTTTTGAACAAGAAGGGCTAAAAATCGAACTTACGAACGGTGGCGGTGCGGATAAATCAATGACTGCACTTTTATCAAAATCGGCAGATATAGCACTTTTGGGAGTCGAAGCGACGATGTACGTCCATATCGAGGGAAAAAAAGATGCACCGATGGTATTTGCACAACTGACAAAAAGAGACGGCTCGTTTTTAATATCAAGAAAGCAAGAACCGGAATTTTCTTGGACTGACCTTGAAAACAAAACGGTAATCGCCGGAAGAACGGGCGGAGTTCCCGCAATGACTTTTGAATACGTCGTAAATAAATACGGACTTTATAACGGCGAAAACATAACGCTTAACAACGACATTGCATTTAACTTGATGGGCCCTGCTTTTGAAAGCGGTCAAGGAGATTATACGACATTAT
>JAZRYO010000191.1:0-2823 GCA_045600785.1 Christensenellaceae bacterium
TGTCGTCGCAAGTGATAACGTCTTCCGCACCTGCTTCAAGCGCCATTTCCATTACCGTATCTTCGTCTAATTCGACAGTCCTTTCGATAACGATAACGCCCTTATTCTCAAACATATACGAAACCGAACCGCTCGTTCCCATATTTCCGCCGAACTTTGCAAAGATATGTCTTATATCTCCGCCCGTTCTGTTTTTATTGTCGGTTAAGGTTTGAACGATTACCGCACTTCCGCCTACGCCGTAGCCTTCGTAAGTCAAGTTTTCATAACTTACTCCGTTTAATTCGCCTGCCGCTTTTGCTATACTTCTTTTAATATTGTCGTTAGGCATATTAGCCGCTTTTGCCTTTGCGATTACGTCGGCAAGTTTACTGTTCGTGTACGGGTCGGGATTACCCTTTGCCGCAACGGCAAGTTCTCTTCCTATCTTCGTGAATATTTTACCTCTAACCGCATCGGTCTTGGCTTTCTTGTTTTTAATATTCGCCCATTTGCTATGTCCGGACATATTTTTATCTCCTTTATTTTATCAATGACCGCCCTTTACCTTCGGTAAGTTCGTAAAGGGTTATCGCAAGCGATACGCCTGCGTTCAAACTTTCGGTATGTTTCGACATCGGTATCTTGACCGTGATTTCGGCAAGATTTTTTATTCCTTTAGATACGCCGTTGGCTTCGTTTCCTATCACCAAACAATATTTTTCGGGTGGGTTAAACTCGAAAACGTTTTTACCGTTCATATCCGCAACGATAAGCGGTATATCTTTTATAAGGTTTCTCGCCGTTTCTTCGTCCGTTTCCAAAATATTTACGAAAAATATTCCGCTCATCGAACTTCTGATACACTTCGGCGAGTACGGGTCAACGCAACCGACTAAAATCAAATCTTCTATCCCTACCGCCGCACAAGTACGGAAAATAGTCCCCATATTGCCGGGGTCTGATACGCCGTCTAAAAGTACGCAGGGTTTAGTTAGGGTAAGCGGTTTGTTTTGCTTTTCGATAACGGCGACTACCCCTTGCGGAGTTTTACTGTCCGTAATGCAATCGATAACGCTATCGCTGACGGTGTAAACCTTGCAATTTGGCGTTATATCTAACTTTTTAAGCCCGTCTTCCGTACCGAATATACTTTCGACCTTCTCTCCGTTTATTATGGCTTCGTTGACCATTTTATAACCTTCGACAAGGTATTTCCTTTCTTCTTTACGCCCTTTTTTATCCAAAAGGGATACGACGCTTTTAATTATCGGATTTTGTCTTGAACTTATAAACATAACCGAAAAAAGCCGTAGGCTTAATTTGCGCTACGGCTAAAAAATTATTTAAGTTGTGCCTTTGCGGTTTCACATAAAGACGCAAAACCCGCAGGGTCGCTTATTGCCATATCGGCAAGAACTTTTCTGTTTAAGTTAATCTCGGCAAGTTTAAGGCCGTGCATAAACGTACTGTACGACATACCGTTCAAACGGCAACCTGCGTTAATTCTCGCAATCCAAAGTTTACGGAAATCTCTCTTCTTTGCTTTTCTTCCGACGTAAGCATAAGACAAAGACTTCATTACCGCTTGTCTTGCAACTCTGTAAAGTTTACTCTTTGCACCAAAATATCCCTTGGATAATTTGAAAATCTTTCTACGCTTTTTAACGGCGTTTACTCCTCTTTTAATACGCATACCTATGTTCCTCCTTCAATTATTTCTTATAAGGAATAAGGCTCTTTATCGTCTTATCCTGCGTCGAGGAAACGTAAGTTCCCGTTCTTAATCTTCTCTTTCTCTTGGTTGACTTCTTACTTAAGATATGGCTTTTACCTTGGCTATATCTCTTAACTTTTCCGCTTGCGGTAAGTCTAAAACGCTTTTTAGCACCGCTATGCGATTTCATTTTCGGCATAATATATATCCTCCGTTTTAATTATTACTTATTTAATTCGATTTCAAAGGCGCAAGTATCATTAAAATACTTCTTCCTTCGAACATCGGTTTTTTCTCCATTTGCGCAACTTCTTTTACAAGGTCGAAAAATCTATTCATAACGTCAACGCCCAAAGACGAGTGTGCATTTTGTCTGCCACGCATTCTTATAGACACCTTGACTTTGTTTCCGCTTTGTAAAAACTTTTGACATTGACGTGCCTTAACGTTTAAGTCGCCTACGTCTATCGTCATCGAAAGCCATATCTCTTTGAGTTCTACGACTTTTTGATTTTTCTTGGCTTCCTTTTGTTTTTTTAGCATTTCGAACTTGTACTTTCCGTAGTCCATAATCTTACATACGGGCGGATTTCCGTTCGCCGCTATCTTGACAAGGTCTAAATCACTCTCTTCCGCAAGCCTTAACGCTTCCTTGGAAGAAACGATTCCGAGTTGAGTTCCGTCTGCACCTATCAAACGCACCGACGGGTCTTGGATTTCTTCGTTGATTTGGGTTTGGTCTTTGTTCGCCATTAAATCTCCTTACAAAATAAAAAAGGTCGCTATAAGCAAAAGCAACCTTTATCATAAACCCAAAAATCCCTTATATTATAAGGAAAAAAAGAATTATGCGCCGTTTCGATTATTCTTACGGTGAAGGACTTCGCCCTTGCTTTGCCATATTATATTAGCATTTCGCAAGGCATAAGTCAACCGTTTTTACCTATTTTTTTCAAAAAATAGTAGCGCCGAGCGTTTCGCTCGGCGCAATACAAATTACTTTCTGATATTTTTATACATAGGTCCGTAAGTTTCGCACGCACGGTAATCTTGACTTTCTTTGTCCATTCCGAAAGCGTTCCAACTCGACGGACGGTAAATTTTGTCTTCGTCAACGTTGTGCATAC
>JAZRYO010000192.1:0-2220 GCA_045600785.1 Christensenellaceae bacterium
CCTACCGTGATCGAGTACCATAATTACGTCCGAATTTTTTACGGTTGAAAGTCTGTGCGCAATAACGAAAACGGTTCTTCCTTCCATAAGTTTATCCATACCTCTTTGAACTATCGCTTCCGTTCTCGTATCGATTGACGAAGTCGCTTCGTCTAAAATCATAACGGGCGGGTCGGCAACTGCCGCTCTCGCAATGGAAATAAGTTGTCTTTGTCCTTGCGAAAGATTTGCACCGTTATTTGTAAGCATAGTGTCGTAGCCGTTAGGAAGTCTTGTTATAAAATCGTCCGCACCTGCAAGTTTTGCGGCATTTATACATTCTTCGTCGGTTGCGTCGAGTTTGCCGTATCTTATATTATCGATAACACTTCCCGTAAATAAGTTTGTATCTTGTAAAACGATACCTAAAGAACGCCTTAAATCCGATTTTTTAATCTTATTGATATTTATACCGTCATAACGGATTTTACCGTCCGCAATGTCGTAGAAACGGTTTATAAGGTTCGTTATGGTAGTCTTTCCCGCACCTGTTGCACCAACGAAAGCAACTTTTTGACCGGGTTCGGCAAATACCGATACGTTATGTAAAACGGTCTTACCTTCGACGTATGCAAAATCAACGTCGGTTAATCTAACGTCGCCTTTAAGTTCGGTATAAGTTATCGTACCGTCGGCACTATGCGGGTGTTTCCACGCCCACATACCCGTATGTTTTTCGGTTTCGATTAAATTACCGTCTTTGTCCTTTTCGACGTTTACGAGTTTAACGTATCCGTCGTCGACTTCGGGTTCGGCTTCTAAAAGTTCGTAAATTCTACCCGCACCCGCAAGCGCCATAACAATCGAGTTTATTTGTTGAGATACTTGATTTATATTTCCGGTAAACTGTTTCGTCATAGATAAAAACGAAATAATTATTGAAAGTTCCATAACGGTATTACCTGTAAAGAAGCCGTAAAAACTCAAATTGTACGCACCCGTCGAGAATAATAGGCAACCAACTATAACGACGATAACGTATAAAATATTGCCTATATTCATTATTATAGGTCCAAGCATATTTGCATAGGCGTTTGCGTGATAACTGTCGTCGAATAGATTTTCGTTAAGAGAAGAAAAGTCTTTAATGGCTTTTTCTTCGTGATTAAATACTTTAACTACTCTTTGACCGTTCATCATTTCTTGGATATAACCCTCGAATTTACCTACGGATTTTTGTAGTTTAATAAAGAATTTGGCTGAACCACCGCCGAGTTTTCCGGAAACGAAAATCATAAAGAAAACGCCGACGACTAAAATAAGCGTAAGCCAAATACTGTAATAAAGCATAATGAAAAATACGCCGACTACTATAACGCTACAACGAAGTATTGTCGGTAAAGACTGACCGACGAGTTGACGAAGGGTATCTATATCGTTCGTGTAGTAACTCATTATATCGCCGTGTTTGTGGGTATCGAAAAATTTAACGGGTAAAGATTGCATACCGTTAAACATATTCTTTCTCATTTTTCCCAAAAAGCCTTGGGTAATTATTGCCGCAAGTTGAGTTTCGACCGTTACAGCAATTATCGATATAACGTAAAATCCACCCAAAGTCAAAACGTTTGGAATAATAATTTTTTTAGCTTCATCCCACGGCGTTGAATTTCGTAGTGCTAAATCAATAGCGTTTGTAACTTCTTTCAAAAATATTGCGGGAAGTACGGCAACTATCGCCGAAAATACTATACCGACAATTGTTATGGGAATTAAAACGGGATAACACTCGAATAAATATTTGATAATTCTACCTAAAAGTTTGAAATTTAACTTCTTTTTAGGTTTTGCAAAATTTTTATCCATTACGCTTTACCTCCGCTTGTTTGTTGTTCGTAAATTTCACGGTAAATATCGCAAGAAGACAAAAGTTCGTCGTGTTTTCCCATTGCGGAAATCGTTCCGTTATCCATAATGATTATAAGGTCGGAATCTTGAACGGACGCTACTCTTTGCGCTATAATAATTTTTGTAATTTCAGGAAGATAACTCTTAAATCCTGCCCTTATCATTGCGTCGGTCTTCATATCGACTGCACTCGTCGAGTCGTCTAAAATCAAGATTTTAGGACTTTTAAGCAATGCCCTTGCAATACAAAGTCTTTGTCTTTGTCCGCCTGAAACGTTAGCACCGCCTTGTTCAATTTTCGTTTCGTACTTGTCGGGATAATTTTGAATATAG
>JAZRYO010000193.1:0-1941 GCA_045600785.1 Christensenellaceae bacterium
CAATATATCCGTTAGACGGATTTAGGCTTTTAGATGCTTTGGATGAAAGAAAGGGCAGTTTTTATTATTTTTTAAGAAAAAACAGTTTCATTATAATGATTGTAATTATTTTACTCGGTGTTGCCGCTGACTATTTGTCTATGCCCGGTCTTGATGTTTTATCGGTACTTATAAATAAAGTCAGTACACCGATTGTAAAATTTTGGAGAATTATTTTAGGAATATGACACCCGAAATAGAAGAAAAAACTGAAAATTTAATGAACACGTATTCTTCGCAGGCACAAAAATTCGAGTCTGTAGTCGATTACGATACAAAACTCAAAAACTTTGAAGGTCCTTTGGATTTACTTCTTTTTTTGGTAAACAGGGCGGAAATTGAGATTAAAGATATATTCGTTTCCGAAGTTACCGAACAATTTATCGCATACGTCAACAGTATGGAAAACGTCGATATTGAAAAAGAAAGCGAATATTTGAGTATGGCGGCAACGCTACTTGAAATTAAGTCCAAGGCAATGCTTCCCGTCGTTACTTTTGACGATGACGAAGAAGAAATCGACCCCGAAAAACTTTTGTTCCAACAATTAGAAGAATACAAACTTTTCAAAGAAGCAAGCGTAAAGTTAAAAGAACAAGAAACGACCGATATTTATTTCAAAGAGCCGGACAAGTCGGTAGGAAAAGTTAAAATTGCTTATTCGGACTTTTTTAACGTCGATAAACTTATTCAAGCGTTTTCCGATTTACTTGCAAAAACCGACCTTGAAAGAAGAATAAAAGGCGAACAAAAGGAAATTCCCAAAGACGTATTTACGGTCGCCGAAAAAATATCCTTTATTAAATCAACGCTTTTAGACCGTGAAAGATGCAGTTTCTTTGATTTATTTACGGAGTATGCGACGAAAAGCGAAATTATAACGACTTTTCAAGCATTACTCGAATTATTAAAATTACAATATTTAACCGTTGACCAAGATGCTACTTTCGGCGATATTGTGTTAACGATAAGAGAAGACAGGAGTGAAGACATTGGAGACCTTAGCGAGTATAATTGAGTCGATTTTATTTGTTTCCGGCAAGGAAGTTGCCATAAACGATATTTCGGAAAAATTAAATATTACGGATAAAGAAGTCTTAAACGCCGCAAAAAAACTTCAAGATAAATACAATGAAGAAAGTGGTATAAATCTTTTGATTTTTAATAAAAAATTACAACTTTGTTCAAACAAGAAAAATTCTGAAAGCGTAGAAGCGGTCTTAAATCCCATTAAGGAAAGAGATTTAACGAGAGCGATGCTTGAAGTTGCCGCAATAATTGCTTATAAACAACCTGTGACAAGGTTGGACCTTGAAGAAATAAGGGGTTCGAGCGGAGAATATGCGCTTCAAAACCTTTTGGAATTAGGCGTTATCGAAGTCGTCGGAAGAAAAGACGCAGTCGGAAAACCCGTTTTGTTTGGAACGACCGATAAGTTTTTGAAAAGATTTCAAATTTCTTCTTTAGACGAACTTCCGGATTACGATGAACTTATGGAAAAAATCAAACTTATTCACGGCGAAGACAAAACTTATTTGTTTGCTAAAGATGAGTATGACGAAAGCAAAGATACAACTCTTCAAGAAAACGAAACGGTTGCAACAACCTTGGATAACGATGCTGATTTGGTTGAAAACACTTCTGACGAAGACAAATCTTTGGACGACGAACTTCCGCCAATCGAAGACGATATCCCCGATTTCTTACAAGGGGAAGACGTTGTTAAAGTCGAATCCGACTGATTTACATATTTTATTAAAAAATAAGCAAAATAAAGGTATGATAAAATTTATCATACTTTTTTTTGTGCTTTTAATCTTATTTTTGCCGTTTTTCATTAAGATAAACGTTATGATTGACTTAAAAAGTAAAAAGGTATTTTATCAAATAAAGATTATAAAA
>JAZRYO010000194.1:0-5224 GCA_045600785.1 Christensenellaceae bacterium
CGAGAACTGCGGCATCGAAACGGAAATTTTCGTACACGGTGCGCTTTGTTCGTCGTTTTCAGGACATTGTTATTTTAGTTCGTTCGTCGGCGGAAACAGTGGGAATACGGGACTATGCAAACAACCTTGTCGGCAAAAGTACACGCAAGATTTTTGCGAAGGGGAATATCCCGTTTCTCTTTGCGACCTTAATCTATCAAACGAGATAGATAAAATCAAAAGTTTAGGGGTTGAAAGTATAAAAATCGAAGGGCGTATGAGAAGTCCCGAATACGTTGCGTCGGCGGTTAGACTTTATTATAACGCCGTCAACGGTTTTGATTATTCTTTAAGCGAAATAAAAAGGACTTATAATCGTGGCGATTATACCAAAGGATACGTTTTCGGTTTTGACGGCGGTATTATTTCGGACAAGACTCAAAATCATATAGGCGAAAAAGTCGGAAACGTAGGAAAGATAGTTAAAAATACGTTTTGTCTTTCAAATAACGCCGTTTTTAATAAAGGCGATTCTTTTAAGATTTTGTCGTGTGGCAAAGAAGTTGGCAACGGCGTTTGCCTTTTAGACGGTAAATTTATTTCTTTTAACGGTAAAATAAAACTTTTTGATGAAGTTAGAATAACAAAAGACGTTAAACTTAACGAAAAGTTATTAAAAGAAAAAAAATTAAAAGATATCACCGTAGATTTTTATGCGTCCGAAAACGAAAAGGCTTATGCCGTTTGTAATGGAATAACTGTTTATTCGAACGATGTTTTAAGTCCTGCGATTAACAGTCCTTTAACAAACGACGACGTTTTAGAAAATTTCAATAAAACGGACAAATTTCCCTTTTTAGTTCACGTTAAATCACATATTGACGGAAAACTTTTTATGCCTAAATCGGCATTAAATTCTCTCCGTTCATCTCTTTTCGAAAAGTTATTTTATTATGACTGTCAAAATAGAAAAATAAACGATAAATTTGACGATATAACCTATGATTTTCAAAAAAAATACGGTAAAATCGTCTTGTCGGACAAACTTTTACCGCTTAAAAATAACGACGCTTTAATTTATCGTCCCGAAGATTATTCAAACGTAAATATAGAAAAAACCGATTATAAAAAGTTTTTATTCGTTCCGTCGTTTTTGCCATACAAAGATGAAGAAAATATAACGAAATTGCTTGATAATTTCGACGGAATTTATGCCGACGGACTTTCGGGTGTATATCTTGCAAAAAAATTAGGTTTAGAGTTTATAGTAGGTCTTGGGTTAAACGTTTTTAACAAAATAGATTTATACGAACTTTATAATTTAGGTGCAAGCGAAGTCGTTTTAAGCAAGGAATTATCAGTTTTCGAAGGACAAAAACTCGATAAAACGTATAAATTTTATCAAGGCAGTATCTCTTTAATGGAAATTTTATATTGTCCGTTTAAGAAAAAATGTAATTTATGTCCTTACACGAATAACAAAAAAATAACCGACGAACTTAATCACGAGTTTACTTTTTTAAGGTATAAAATAAACGGTAGATGCAGGTTTGAACTCTATAACGGAAATCATTTATACAGTCAAAAATACAAAGGTGATTTCTATTCTTTATTAGGATATTCATATTCTCAATCGGTTGAGATTTTAGAAAATCCGCAAAAAGAGAAGGAGTTTTATTTAACGACGCAAGGTAATTTATTAAGGGGTGTATTATGACAAACGAAAAATCGTTATTATCGCTTGAATTCGATAAAGTTTTAAGTCTTGTTTCTAATTACGCCGTCTTATACGAAGGAAAAGAAAATATTTTATCGTTAAAACCTTGCGATAATTTTGACGACGTAAAACTTTCAATGGATAAAACCGAAGAAGCCTACCGCTTGCTTTTCGACGAAGGTCTGCCGTATATAGAATTTTACGACGATTTAGGGGACAGTATCGTAGTTGCCGAAAAAGGTTCGACGTTATCTATGGGCGACCTCTTGAAAGTGGCGAGATTTTTGAAGTCTTGTAGAATTTTGTATCAATCGGTACAAGAATCGAAAATCGACGCAAAACTTCTTAAAGCCGAATCTTCGGGAATTTATATCGACACTTATTTGGAAAATGAAATCAGAGAAAAGATTTTGTCCGAAGACGTAATGAGTGATAATGCGTCGGACAGGCTTAAATATTTAAGAGATTTAATTAAAAAATTAAACGAACAAATAAGAGATAAACTTGCTTCTTACATTAAAAACGGCAATAATAAGTATCTTCAAGAAAATATTATCACAATGCGTGGCGATAGATACGTTTTACCCGTTAAAAGCGAATATAAAAGTCTTGTCGGCGGATTTGTTCACGACCAATCGGCAACAGGTTCGACGGTCTTTATCGAGCCTACCGAGATTTTGGAATTAAACAATTCTTTACGTTCGGCAACAGTTGAAGAACAGTTAGAAGTCGAAAAAATATTATCCGAACTTACCGCAAAAGTCGGTCAAATAGCAAAAAGACTTGAATATAATAGGCAAATTATCGTCGATTTTGACGTATATTACGCCAAGGCGATATATTCTTATAAAACAAAAGCAATTCGTCCCGAAATAAATACGAAAGGCGAAACCGAAATAGTAAACGGAAGGCATCCTTTAATCGACGTTAAAAAAGTTGTTCCCGTTTCATTGCGTTTCGGTAAAGACTTTAATTTTCTATTGATTACAGGTCCGAATACGGGCGGTAAAACGGTTACACTTAAAATGTGCGGACTGTTTTGTTTAATGGCAAAATCGGGAATTTTTGTTCCTGCCACTTTAGGCACTAAAATTTCTTGTTTCAAAAACGTTTTTTGCGACGTTGGAGATGAACAAAGTATCGAACAAAATCTTTCGACTTTTTCGTCGCATATTAAAAACATTATTGAAATTACCAACGAAGTTGAAAACGATTCTTTGGTTTTGATAGACGAAATAGGGGCGGGTACAGACCCCGACGAAGGAAGTGCGCTTGCAAGGGCAGTAATTGAAAAACTTTTGGATAAAAAATGTTTCGGTATTATAACGACGCACTATTCTTCTCTAAAAGAATTTGCTTACGAAGATAAAAGAATTGAAAATGCGTCGATGGAATTCGACTCAAATACTTTTGCACCTCTTTATAAAATCAACGTGGGACTTCCGGGAACGTCGAACGCTATTGAAATATCTAAAATTTTAGGTTTGTCCTCCGAAATAACTACAAGGGCATACGAACTTTTATCGGGAGATAAAATATCCATTGAAAACGTACTTAAAGAAGCCGAAAAAGTAAGGCGTTTAGCCCAAGAAGAAAAGGATAAATATGAACAAATTCGAATAAACGAAGAAGAAGTTTTATTAAAAATCAACGAAGAAAGAAAAAAACTCGATTTAGAAAAAGAGAAGTTTTATTCGAACGCAAAGGCGGAAAGCAGAAGAATTGTTTCCGAAAGACTCGAAGAAGCCGACGAGATTTTGACCGAAATTAAAATTTTATTCGATAAAGAAGAATTGACGAGTGGCGATTTAATTAAAGCGAGAACGCTTAGAAATTCCCTTGAAGACAAAAAATATTCAATGGAAGAAACCGAAGAAAATATCGTTAATTATAGCTCTGTAGATATCGATAAATTGAAAATCGGCGACAACGTTTATTATAAATCTTTCGATGCCGTTTGCGAACTGACTTCGATAAACAAACAAAAATCAGAGTGTGAAATACTTTTTGGAGATTTGAAAACAAAAGTTAAAGCAAAAGACTTGTTTTTCGTTTCAAACGTTAAAAAGAAAACGCCTACCGTTTCTATGAAAAGGACCGTTTCTTCAAACGTTATAAGAGAAATAAACGTTATAGGTATGAACGTTCCGGACGCACTAATCGAAGTGGAAAATTTTATCGACAGCGCAGTTTTGCACGGACTTGAAGAAGTAAAAATTATTCACGGGAAAGGGCTTAAAATTTTAAGTACGGCAATTCACGATTATCTTCGTAGGTTAAAATCGGTTGAAAGTTTTAGATTTGGAAAATACGGCGAAGGAGAACACGGAGTTACCTTTGTTAAGTTGAAATAGGAGTTAATATGAAAGATTTATTTTATGAAGAATCAATAGATAGCACTAACTTAAAAATGCAGAAAGTGTTTTATCAACTATCTAATATCTTTTTAGGTTGTTTTATTGCTTTATTTATTTTTTCTTTTTTCTTTTTTGATTTGATTTTTTCGCTTTTTACTTTACTTTGTACTTTTTTGTTTTGTTTAATCAGAAGAAAAGTATATTATTGCGTTGACCTTTCTTTCGTTGACGGTACGACGAAACTCGTTAAGGTTATTCACTATAAAAGAAGAAAAAAGATTTTGTTTTTTAATAACGAAGACATTGAAAAAATAGGCAAAATTACAAGTGAAACTTTTAATAAACTTTATTCGAAAAAAGATTATAAGTTAATTTATGCAACGCCGAATAGGAGTTTTGACGACGGATTTTATATTAAAGTGAAATCAAGCGGAGAAAATTATTTGGTTTTAATTGACTGCAAAGAAGAATATCTCGAAAATTTAGTCGCATATTCGGGAAAGAGAATTTTAGAAGAAGATTACAAATGATATATTTAGATAACGCCGCCACGACTAAACCTTACGACGATGCGGTAAAAAACAACTTAAAATTTTTATCAAATGAATATTTTAATCCATCGGGCAAGTATAAGAGCGGATTAAACGTCAAAAACGAAATTGAAAATTTCAGAAACGAAATTCTTCGTCCATTTGGAAGCGGATACGATTGCGTGTTTACTTCATGCGGAACGGAAGCTGACAATACTGCGATTTTCTCTTTTGCAAGGCGTGGAAACGCCATAACGACGCTTGGCGAACATTCCGCAGTATTTGAGTCTTATAACGAACTTAAAAAACGTGGCGTTGACGTAAGATTTGCAAAACTTAATTCCGACGGTAGTGTAAACGAAGAAAATTTATTAAGTTTAATCGACGAAAAGACGACTTTTGTATCCGTCGTTCACGTCAATAACGAAACGGGTGCAATAAACGATATAAATAGGCTGTCCTTTTTAATTAAACAAAAAAATCCGTCGGTTATATTTCATAGCGACGGCGTTCAAGCATTTATGAAGATACCGTTTAAGATTTCAAAGTCGATTGATTTATATTCGATAAGCGCACATAAAATCAATGCCATTAAAGGCGTCGGAGCGTTAATTAAAAATAAAAATTTGACCTTAAATCCT
>JAZRYO010000195.1:0-1714 GCA_045600785.1 Christensenellaceae bacterium
GTCATTTCATTCTTTGGAGGAACTAAATTCGTTCCTATAATTTCTTCAGTTGCATATATTTTTGTTGGAATATTAATGTTCTTTGTATGGCCTTTCGTTCAAAACTTTATGCTTGTTTTTAGTCAATTGGTAACTAAAACTCGATATTTCGGTATGTTTATTTATGGAGTAATAAATATTGTAGAATTATTTAGATATAAATTTTATGTGTTAAAATGTTTTGGAAAATACTCGATGGAAATATGGTTTTTCCATTGCATATTCTTTAATTGTATGGCAAAAGATACGCAAATCATTGCATATTTTTTGAATAATCCGATTTTAGTTTTTGTGTGGACGGCGTTTTTATGCCTTGTTGTAAGTATTCCAATAACTTTTTTAGAGAATTTTGTAATACGAGAAAAAAACAAATTATTAGATAGAATAAAAGCCTAATATGGAAAAATTTTATTTTGAAACGGTAAAACAAGATTTGAAAACGGGGGCGAGAGCGGGGATACTTCACACTCCGCACGGAGATATCGAAACTCCCGTATATATGCCCGTCGGTACGCAAGCGACCGTAAAGGGCGTCCTTCCCAAAGACTTAAAAGAAGTGGGTTCTCAAATCGTTCTTGCCAACACTTATCATTTATATATGCGTCCGGGCGACGATATCGTACAAAAAGCGGGTGGACTTCACAAGTTTATGAATTGGGATAAACCGATACTTACCGACAGCGGTGGGTTTCAGGTTTTTTCTCTTGCAAGGTTAAACGACATTAAAGACGAAGGAGTGGTTTTCTCGTCGAACGTTGACGGCAGTAAACATTTTATAAATCCCGAAAAGGCGATAGACATCGAGAATAATTTAGGTGCGGATATAATAATGGCTTTCGACCAGTGTACCGAATTCGGAGCGGACTACAAAAAAAGTACCGTCGCAATGAAAAGAACGTTAAACTGGCTTGACAGGTGTTATAATTATCATAAAAACGACGACCAAGCGTTATTTCCTATTGTTCAAGGCAACGTCTTCAAAGATTTGAGAAAAGTATCTTTGGAAGAAACGAAACCTTATGCGAAATACGGAATTGCGATAGGCGGGTTATCGGTCGGAGAACCAAAGGAAGTTATGTACGACGTTTTAGACAGTATGTATCCCTATTATCCTACCGACGTTCCGAGATACTTAATGGGAGTCGGCAGTCCCGACTGTTTAGTCGAAGGCGTAATGCGTGGAATAGATATGTTCGACTGCGTATTATCTACGAGAATAGCGAGAAACGGTTCGGCTATGACGTCTAAAGGAAAAATCGTCGTAAGAAACGGAATTTACAAAGAAGACTTTTCGCCCCTTGACGACGAGTGCGATTGTTATTGTTGTAAAAATTACACGAAAGCATATCTTCGTCATATGATAAACGTCGGCGAGATGACGGGCGGAATGCTTATAAGTTTGCATAATATCGCATATCTTAACAAACTTATGAAAGATATAAGAAATTCTATAATCGGCGGATATTTTGAAGATTTCAGAATGGAATTCTACAAAAAATACTATAATAAACAAATTTAATTGTGAAAAATCGGAAAAAATCAAGAAGCAAAAAGATTTACGCTTGATATTTTCTAAAAAAAGTTGTAATATATAAAAAAAAGAAAAAAGGAGAACATTATGTCAACACCATTTATAATAGTAATAATCGTATTACTCGTAGTAATGATAGTATCG
>JAZRYO010000196.1:0-4844 GCA_045600785.1 Christensenellaceae bacterium
TGGGGGAAATTATGAAATCGAGAGTCGTAAGATTTAACGGTGCGAACTGTTTCGAAGTCGATGGAAAAATAATCGACGCACTCGCTTTCAAAAGTTTTAGACCGACCTATAAAAACGTCGGCGATTTTTACAGGGCAGGCGTTAGAATTTTTCACGTTTACTGTTCGGGACTACAATCGGGATTTAAAACGCCTTACTCCCTTTTCGGCGAAACTTGGTTTGGCGACCACAAATACGATTTTGCAAATTTAGATAAACAAATAGAATTTTTTAAGAAAAACGCACCAAAAGGCTACGTTTTTATCAATATACATTTAGACACAAGACAATGGTGGCTTAACGAAAACCCCGACAACCCTAATTCGTTTACTCATTTATTCGAAGTTGCTTGCAACGAAAAATGGAGAAAAGATACGGCGGATTATTTAAGGGCGTTAATTAAACACACCGAAGAAAAATATAACGACTACGTTTTAGGGTATTTCCTGCTCGGCGGTTATACGACCGAGTGGTTTTCAGAATTTGACCACGAAGAACCTCACCCGAATAAATTAAAGGCGTATAGAAAATATTCGGGAAACGAACGTGCGGAACTTCCCACAAAGGAAATTTTGGAACGCCCGTCCGACGAAATTTTTATTAAAGATAATTTGGAAGAAGTCGTTTCTTATAGAAAATTTAACAATAATCTCGTTGCGGATACCGTTTTGTATTTTGCGCACGAGGCACAAAAAGAAATTAAGCACACGAAAATTTTAGGGCTTTTCTTCGGATATATTTTGGAACTTCTCTACGCAAGAATGTGGGAAGCGGGACACATCGAATACGACAAAATTAACAGAAGTCCCGATATAGATTTATTAGCGACTCCGTCATCATATCAATTTAGGGGATACGACGATACGGGCGCATTTATGCTTCTTTGCGACACTTTGGAAAAGGACGGAAAGGCTTGCTTCGTTTCGTTCGACCACACGACCTTTTTGCTTCCGACTCTCGCCGAAAACAAGCGTAGAGTATGCGGGGACGAACAAACTTCCGTCGCACTCAAAAATTTAGCCGAAATGAGAAGCAGAAATCCGCACGACCTTCTTAAAACCCGTGAACAAACTATTCAAGCAATGCGTCGGGAATATATGCAAAAGACCGTTAAAAGATTAGGATACTGGTGGTTCGATATGTTCGAAGGCTGGTTCTACGACAACGCTTTAATGCACGAAGTCAAAAGGCAAGTAAAACTTTCAAAGAAGTTGATGGACGTCGATAGAAAGTCGATAAGCGAAGTTGCGGTTTTCGTCAGCGGAGAAAGTTTATATAAAGTAAACAAAAACAGCGAAGTAAATACCGAAATTATTTGTAATCAACGTGGCGGACTCGGGAGAATGGGCGCACCGTACGATATTTATTCCTTAAACGATATCGATACGCTAAACTGCGATAGATATAAACTTCTTATTTTTATCGGGGCTTTCGAACTTACGGACGAACAAAGACAAACGATTGAAAAATTAAAATCAAACGGAAGAACACTCTTGTTTATATGCCCTGCCGATATTACTTCCAAAGGAATAAACGGCGCAAGCAAGTTGCTTGAAATGACATTATTCCCGTCAACAGTTAAAGAACAAAAGATTATTTTCGACGATAAATATTTCGGATATGCAAATCCCAAACAAGACTGCTTCGTGGTTTTGGACGACGACGTTGAAGTTCTCGGCCGTTATGTAAATTCGGAAGGAATAGCGTTTTGTATGCGCAAAAAAGAAAGCTATAATATCGTTTTCAGCGGTATGGGAAATTTATCTGCCGAAGCATTGAGAACAGTTCTTAAAATTGCGGACGTTCATATCTACGTCGATACGATAGAAGGCTGTTTCGTTTGCACTAATATAATCGGCGTATATTCTCCGTTAAACGACAAAACCGTCGTTCACTTAAAGGAAGACGGAATATACAAAGAAGTTTTTAACGGCAAAAAATACAAATCGAAAAATAAAACCATTGAACTCGATACGAGTGTAAACGACGCTCAAATGCTCGTTAAAATTAGGTAGGAGAAATTATGCTATTATCATACGTCTTTTTGTTTCTTGCATTGATTGCAGGTTCTGTTAAGGGCTATTGCAGTAAAATAACGAGTAATAAGGTTTCAACAGTCAAAAACATATCTTTAATGCACGCATTAAGAATGTTTCTATGTATCGTTATCGGCTCGTTATTCGTTCTTATAAGTTCGGGATTTTCGGGGTTCGTTTTAGAAGATACGAAGTCATTACTCGTTTGTCTTTTTTCCGGTTTTTCGACTTCCTTTTTTATTATCACTTGGGTTTTAAGCGTTAAAAAAAGTGCGTTCGCAATGCTCGACGTCTTTTTGATATTATCCACCTTAATACCCATCGTTCTTTCTAAAATATTTTGGAACGTCGATATAAGCCTTATGCAAATCGTCGGCTTTTCGATTTTACTTTTCGCCGTGATTTTTATGTTTGTCTATAACAATAAGGTAAAGAGTAGAATGACGATTAAAGATATTGCCGTTTTGATTTTATGCGCATGTTTTAACGGCTGTACGGAATTCGCTCAAAAATTAAGAATATATACATGTTTTAACTCTCTATCGGCTTATACGTTCAGTTTCTATACCTATCTTTTTTCCTTTTTAATTCTTGCACTCGTGATTATATTGACCGGTCTTAAAGATAAGAAAGAAGAAGACGAAAAACTTGAAGTAAAAAGCGTTTTTTGGTGGGTTGTCGTTTTGTCGGTTTGTTTGTTTTTGCACACATTGTTCAATTCGTTAATCGTCGATTTGTCGCCGTCCGTTCAATACCCGTTATCGCACGGGTTGGGGCTCGTTATCGCAATGCTACTTGGACATTTTTGCTACGACGAAAAAATCAATAAGTATTCTCTAATAGGAATAGCACTTGCAATCGTATCTTTCGTTTGCATGGTATTATAAATAAATTTATAAAAGGATAAAAATGACTAAAAATAAAGTTAATTCGAAATTCGTATGTACGGAATGCGGTGCGGTTTCTCCGTCGTGGCTCGGAAGATGTCCGTCTTGCGGAAAATTCGGAACTGTAATCGAAGAAATATCAGAAGTCGAAACGCCGAAAAAACAAAAGGCAATAACTTCTCTAAATAAACCCGTTAAACTCTCCGAAGTTCAAAAACAGTCTTTTTCACGCATATCTTCGGGCATAGAAGAGTTAGACGCCGTTTTGGGCGGTGGAATAGTTCCGTCTTCTCTCGTCTTAATAGGTGGGGACCCGGGAATCGGTAAATCGACGATAATGACGCAAGTTGCATGCTCGCTTTCTAAAACCCACTCGGTTTTATACGCATCGGCAGAAGAATCGGCGTCGCAAATGAAAATTAGATCGGACAGAATTTGCGGTGCAACCGATTTGACGGTTATTAACGAAACTTGTCTTGAAAATATTTTGGAGTTTGCAAAAGACTATGAGTTTTTAATAGTCGATTCTATCCAAGCGGTATATTTGGAAGAACTTTCGGGTTCGTCGGGAAGCGTCGGACAAGTTAAAGAATGTGCATCAAAACTTATGCGGTTTGCAAAATCAAATAACACTACCGTATTTATCGTTGGACACGTTACGAAAGAAGGGGCAATCGCAGGACCTAAAGTTTTGGAGCACATTATGGATACAGTTCTATACTTTGAAGGTCAACCCGAAGACAATTATAAACTACTCCGAGCCGTAAAAAACAGATTCGGCTCGGCGCAAGAAGTCGGCGTTTTCGAAATGAGAGAAAACGGAATATTCGGCGTTAAAGACGTAAACGGAATTTTCTTATCCGAAGAACGTGGCAAAGAAGCAGGCTCGATAGTATTTCCGACGGTGTCGGGAAACAGATGTATGCTAGTCGAAATTCAATCGCTTCTTTCCAAGACGGTTTACGGTATGCCGAGAAGATTGCCGATAGGAATAGACTATAATCGTATGAATTTAATTCTTGCGGTTTTGGAAAAGCGGGCGTATATGCCGTTTTACACCCAAGACGCATATATATCCGTTATGGGCGGACTTAAACTTTCAGAACCGTCTTCCGACCTTGCGGTTTGTTTGGCTCTTGCAAGTTCAAATAAAGAAAAACCTATTGATAAAACCGTAAGCGCTTTCGGTGAAGTAGGTTTGACGGGCGAAATCCGTTCGGTCGCTCAACCCGAAAAGAGAATTTCAGAGTGCATAAAACTCGGAATAAAAACGGTTATCGTTCCCGACAAGAATATGAAGTCCCTTGAAAAGTTTAAGGATAAAATAGAATTAGTTCCCGTAAAACACGTTTATCAAGCAATTAAATATCTATTCGCATAAATAATTAACCCCGCCGTTTCGAACTTCGAAACGGCGAGGTTTTATCGTCGTTAAAATTAAATTGCCGTTTCCGAAATCGGAAACGGCAATTTGAAATTATTTAACTAATTGTTTAAGTTTGTCGTCAGCTTTCGTAAAGCCTTGATTTGCGGAAACTCTATACCACTTAATCGCTTCTTCGAGATTTTCTTCGACGCCTTCGCCGTTCTCATAGCAACTACCTAAATTGTATTGTGCAGTCGCATTCCCTTGAAGTGAAGATTTGATATACCACTTAACTGCGGTTTGATAATCGCTTTCAACACCATAGCCGTTGAAATAACAAATACCCAAGTTGTTTTGCGCTTTTGCATTTCCTTTAATCGCCGCTCTCTTGTATAAACGGAATGCTTCTTTTAGGTCTTGCTTAACGCCAAAACCGTTAGAATAACAAATGCCTAAATTGTATTGCGCTCTATCGTCCCCTTCTTCAGCCAAAGGCTTAAAGCAGTCAACAGCGTC
>JAZRYO010000197.1:0-4309 GCA_045600785.1 Christensenellaceae bacterium
TACACCGAAGTAGGCTACGTCGGTAGGGACGTCGAATCTATGATAAGAGATTTGGTCGAAGCGAGCGTCAGAATGGTTAGAGAAGAACAGTTTGCTACCGTTTCCGTCCGTGCGACCGATGTTGCCGAAAAGAAGATTTTAGACGCACTAATCGAAGCGATGAAAGACAGTCGTGGAGAAAAGCCGAAGGAACTTTGGGAAGAAGAAATACTTCACGATTTGCGTGCCGGAAAATTCGACAATTATCATATAGAGTTAGACGTTTTGGACGAGGGTAAGCCCCTTGAACTTATGGCAGGAATGAACGCCGAAATACAACTCGGTTCTATTTTCGGAGATATTTTACCCAAGAAACGCAAGAAAAGAAAGATTACCGTAAAAGAAGGTATGAAACTTATTATCGACGAAGAAAGCGCAAAACTTATCGATGAAGACGCAGTAAAGACCGAAGGTATAAGACGTGCCGAAGAAGAAGGAATAATCTTTATCGACGAAATAGACAAAATCGCCAACAAAGAAAATAAAGGCGGTGGTCAAGACGTTTCGAGAGAAGGCGTACAAAGGGATATTCTTCCTATCGTCGAAGGCTGTTCGGTAACTACCAAATACGGAATAGTTAAAACCGATTATATTTTATTTATTGCGGCAGGTGCTTTCCACGTTTCGCAAGTTGAAGATTTAATTCCCGAATTACAAGGCAGATTTCCGATAAAAGTCGAACTTTCGAGTTTAAGTAAAGAAGATTTTATTAAGATATTGACCGTTCCGCAAAACGCAATAAC
The DNA here is from genome assembly GCA_045600785.1 of Christensenellaceae bacterium. Taxonomy (GTDB): domain Bacteria; phylum Bacillota; class Clostridia; order Christensenellales; family Borkfalkiaceae; genus UBA10281. The sequence goes on from JAZRYO010000197.1 coordinate 783, forward strand.
CATGCAATATAAAACGTTATTGTCGGTTGACAATATCGACCTTATATTTACCGACGACGCAATATCGAAGATAGCCGAAATATCGGCTGATATAAATGCGACGAGTGAAGATATAGGGGCAAGAAGATTGCATACCGTTATGGAAAACTTGGTTGAAGATATTTCCTATAATGCAGGCGGAGATATGCCACTTACCACAGTTAAAATAGACGAAAAATACGTTTTGGAACACTTATCGAAGATTATCGAAGGTCAAAACGTAAAGAAATACATTTTATAAGGAGAAAAAATGATAAACATACCGAAAGGCACGAAAGACGTATTACCGCAAGACAGTTTTAAGTGGCGGTACGTCGAAAATAAATTAAAAGAAACGGCGATAAACTATAATTTCAAAGAAATAAGAACGCCGATTTTCGAATATACAGAACTTTTCGCAAGGGGAGTCGGGGATACTTCCGACGTCGTCACCAAAGAAATGTACACGTTTTTGGATAAGGGCGAAAGGTCGATAACCTTAAAACCCGAAGGTACGGCGTGCGTCGTCCGTTCGTTTATCGAAAACGGACTATCTAACAGCGCAATGCCCCTTAAAACCTTTTATCTAACGCCGTCGTTTAGGTACGAGCGTCCGCAAGCGGGCAGACTTCGTGAATTTCATCAGTTCGGTGTAGAAGTATTCGGCGCAAGCGGTCCTGAAACCGACGCCGAAGTAATATCTCTCGCAAACGATATTTTGGACGGGTTTAACGTCAAGACCAAACTTTTTATTAATTCGATAGGTTGTCCGACTTGCCGTGCAAAATATAATCAAGCGTTAAAAGAGTTTTTCAAACCCAACTTATCTAATCTTTGTAAAGACTGTCAAGAGAGATATAATAAAAATCCGTTAAGGCTTTTGGACTGTAAAGACGAAAAGTGTAAAGAGATAAATAAAAACGCACCGTCGATTTTGGAATATCTTTGCGACGACTGTAAATCACACTTTGAGTCATTACAAAAATATTTGAATATTTTAGGTATAAAATACGAAATAAACCCGAAAATAGTTAGGGGACTTGATTATTACACCAAAACAGTTTTCGAATTCGTATCTACCGAAATAGGAGCACAAGGAACGGTTTTGGGCGGTGGAAGATACGACGGACTTATTGAAAGTCTTGGCGGGAGTCCTACGTCTGCGATAGGATTCGGACTCGGAATAGAAAGACTTTTAATCGTTATAGGCGATAGTGAAAACGTTTTCCCCAAAGAGAAGTCGCCGAAATTATATATTGCGACTATGGGCGATAAGGCGTATGCAAAGGCGTTTTCCCTTGCGAGTGAACTTCGTAAAATGGGAGTATTCGTAGAAATCGACCATATGTCAAGGTCGATAAAATCACAATTTAAGTACGCCGACAAAATAAACGCCGAATACGTTATAACCCTTGGCGACGACGAAGTGGCAAGCGGAAAATGTATCGCTAAAAAAATGGACGACGGCAGTCTAACCGAAATGTTAATAGACGAAATACCGTCAAAATTTAAGGAGTAATATGGAAGATATAATAAATATTTTAGACGAAGAATTTGAAAGCGAAGTCATCAAATCGGATAAACCCGTACTCGTTGACTTTTGGGCGAGTTGGTGTATGCCTTGTAAAATGCAAGGCGAAGTTTTGCACGACTTTGCACCTAAATACAGCGATAGAATAAAGTTTGTAAAAATCAACGTTGACGAAAGCGAAAAGACGGCGATTAAGTTTAACGTGTCGAGTATTCCGACCTTGATGATATTTAAGGGTGGCGAACTCAAAGAAACGACCGTCGGACTTACTAACGAAGACGAACTTAAAAGTATCGTTGAAAAGTATTTATAAATCTTGACTTAATTTTTAATAAGGTATATAATAGAAATATCCTGTGAGGGAGTAGCAAGCGTTAAAAACGTAGCAAGTCGTCATCACGAATAATTTCCGGCTTTGCTTCAAATTGCGAGACTCACGTATATAAGGCTATACGTGGGTAAAATAACGAATTTAACCCGAGTATAGTTTGTATACTCGGGTATTTTTATGGGAGCAGATATGAATTTTTACGACGAAAAGTACGAAAACGTTATCAAGATATTGAACTCGTCCGAAAGCGGTTTACAAAGTAGCGAAGCGGAGAAAAGACTTCAAGAAAACGGCAAGAATAAACTCGAAGCCAAAAAGGGAAAGTCGATAGTTCGAAAATTTTTCGAACAAATGGCAGACCCTATGATAATTATCTTACTGTTTGCGGCGTTAATCAGCGGTGTGCTTGCGGTAGTAAATAACGAAGGGTTTGCGGACGTCATTATTATTCTTGCCGTAGTTATAATAAATGCGGTACTCGGCGTTTATCAAGAGAGTAAAGCCGAAAAGGCGATAGAAGCCTTGCAAGAGATGTCGGCGGCGACTTCAAAGGTTATAAGAAACGGAAAACAAATAGTTATCCGTAGTGAAGACTTGGTTGTTGGCGATATCGTCGTTTTGGAAGCGGGCGACGCCGTTCCCGCCGACGGTAGAATAATAGAGTGTGCAACACTCAAAATAGAAGAAGCGGCACTAACGGGCGAATCCGTTCCCGTCGAAAAGACGACCGACGCTATTAAGGGCGAAAACGTTCCACTTGGCGACAGAAAAAATATGGCGTATATGGGTAGTACCGTCGTTTACGGTAGGGGTAAATTTATAATTACCGCTACGGGTATGAATACCGAAATGGCTAAAATTGCGGGTGCGCTTGCAATGGCGGAAGACGGTAAAACGCCCCTTCAAATAAAACTTGCGGGGCTTTCCAAAATTTTGACCTATCTCGTTTTGGGAATATGCGTATTAGTTTTCGGCGTTCAACTTTTGCGTGCAAAAACTATTGATATAGACTTTGCGTTAGATTCCTTTTTAATTGCGGTATCGCTTGCCGTTGCGGCCATACCCGAAGGACTTGCGGCGGTAGTCACTATAGTGCTTTCGATAGGCGTTACAAAAATGTCAAAACGAAACGCAATAATAAGAAAACTGACGGCAGTAGAAACTTTGGGTTGTACTCAAATTATATGTTCCGATAAAACGGGTACGCTTACTCAAAATAAAATGACCGTCGTAGATTATTTCGGCGACGACGAAAAAAATTTGGCACTTTCAATGGCGCTTTGTAGCGATTCGGAGATAGATGAAAATCACGAAGTCGTAGGTGAACCGACTGAAAACGCTTTGGTCGTTTGGGCGGATAAATTAGGATATAACAAATCGCTTGAAAAGGCTAATTATCAAAGGATAGGCGAAGCGCCTTTCGATTCACTCCGTAAAATGATGTCAACCGTACATACGACAAGTGAAGGTATAGTGCAGTTTACGAAGGGTGCGCCCGATATGGTTATCGATAAATGCAGTTGCTATTTAAGTGGCGGTAAAATTTATCCTATGACCGAAGAATATAAAAAGGTAATTTTAAGCGCAAACAAAAACTTTGCCGATAAGGCTTTAAGAGTGTTGGCACTTGCTAAAAGAACGTGGACT
>JAZRYO010000198.1:0-3211 GCA_045600785.1 Christensenellaceae bacterium
AAAAAAGAAAATATTATTATAAGATTAGAAAAAAAAGAAGACCAAAAAAAGACGGAGAATTTAATCAGAGAATCGTTTTGGAACGTGTATCGTCCGGGGTGTTTGGAACACTTCGTTATGCACAAGTTAAGGAAGTCGGGCGAGATTGCGGACGGACTTAATTTCGTTATGGAAGAAAACGGGGAGATAATAGGTCAAAACGTTTTCGTAAAAGCGAATATAACGACGGACGACGGGAGAAAAATTCCCGTTTTAACGATGGGGCCCATTTGCGTTGCGCCTGATAAAAAGCGTCAAGGCTACGGCAAAATGCTTTTAGATTATACGCTTAAAATGGCGAGTGAAAAGGGGTACGGTGCGGTGCTTATCGAAGGCAATATCGACTTTTATAAAACTTGCGGATTTACCTATTCAAGGGAATATAACGTAAGATATAAAGGTCTTCCCGACGGCGAAAATGCGTCGTTTTTTCTTTGCAAAGAGTTAAAAAAAGGGTATTTGGACGGAGTCAAAGGGGAGTACGAAACGCCGAGCGTTTATTTGGTTGACGATATTGAAGCCGAAGAATTCGACAAAGACTTCCCGAAAAAGAAAAAGGAGAAATTAAAAGGACAATTATTTTAATAAAACTCGTAATAAAAAGAAGTTTTTTGGATAAACTTATGATATTATATAATTAGAAAAGTAATAAGTTGAGAACGTAAAATGAAAAGAGAAGTTATAAAAGTTCAAAATTTAAGTAGAAGTTTCTATTTCGGCGGGAATAAACAAGACGTTTTGAAAGACGTCAATTTTTCGATATACGAAGGGGACTTCACCGTTATAATGGGCGCAAGCGGAAGCGGTAAATCGACGCTACTTTACGCCCTATCCGGTATGGATAAAGTTAGCGGTGGAAACGTCTATTACGGCGACGAAGATATAACGAAGTTGACTACTGACGAAGCGGCGATATTCAGACGCAAACACATAGGTTTTATTTTTCAACAAAAATGCTTGTTAGATACGATGACGGTATTAGAAAACGTGCTTATATCGGGACTTATGACTAAATGCGACAAAAAAGATTTAGTAAAAAGGGCAAAAGAATTGTTGCAAGAAGTCGAAGTCGAAGAACATACTTGGGACAAATACCCGACGCAAATTTCGGGCGGAAAGGCACAAAGAGTGGGCATAGTAAGGGCGCTTATAAATTCTCCCGAAGTGCTTTTTGCCGACGAGCCTACGGGTTCTCTAAACTCCAAAGCGAGCGAAGAAGTTTTGGACCTTTTCACGAAGTTTAACGAAAAGGGGCAAAGTATAATTATGGTTACGCACGACGTAAAATCCGCACTTCGTGCAAACAGAGTTTTATATTTCAAAGACGGCAACATAATAAGCGAGTGCGATTTGGGTAAATTCGAAAAAGGCGACGAAAAAAGGCGTGAAAAACTTCTCGAATTTTTAGGGGAAATGAAATGGTAAGCGCAAAATCGCTTTTTATAAAATCTAACTTAAAAAAGTCTTTAAGTAAAGTCGTTGCCGTATGCGTTTTGTTTGTTTTGGTCGGAATTTTATTAAACGTCGTTTTGTTTTTTAGTTGCGACTATAAACAAAATTACAAGCGTGGACAACAAAGACTTAATTCTTGTGATTACGACGTTATCGTAAATCCCGTTATAGACGGCGATTATTATAATGAAATAGCAAGTATAGTAGAAGGCGTTGACGGTATAACCGATTACGAAATGGAAGAAGTAGTGTCGGGACACGGCACAATCGATTACGACGGGCTTGTGGCAAACACTTTTACTTTTATGCCGATAACCGTCGCAACTAACAAAAAAATGGATAAGTATGAAATAATAGTGCAAGACGAAAGTATAAGTAGCGGTGCGTATTTAAGTTATTATTTTATGCTTAAAGAACAATATTCGGTCGGCGAAAAGGCAGTTATCGAATACAACGGACGAGACTATTCGTTTACGATAAAAGGCTTTTACAGTAATATGTCGACGGGGACGATCAACTGCAACGATATTGCCGTACTTTTAACAGACGATGAGTATTTAAGGGTAAAAGCGGAAGAAAGCGTATCGTATAGGTTAAGCGTTAAGGTTGAAGACTATTCCAAACTTTCTTTATATACTTCAAATCTCGGGAAGGCTTTAACTAAAAGCGGTAAATTTATTCAAGGCGGAACGAGCAACAAAAGAAGTTTGCTTTCAAGTAGGTTCATAAACGCAACTTTGTTTATGTCCATACTTTCGGTGGCGACGGCAATTATGATAGGCGTATTACTCGTTATCATATCAATCGTTCTATCGAACTACGTTAAAAGCAGTATAGTAAATATGGCGATGCTTAAAGCGATGGGCTACCGTTCGAGAGAACTTATAAGTCCGTTAGTTTTAGAATTCGGCACGTTATCGGCAGGTCTTACGACTGTCGGCATAGCCTTATCTTACGTCGTTTTTCCGACCGTTAATAAGGCGCTTGAAATTCAAACGGGCATTCCGTACGAGATCAAGTTTTTATTTATTCCTGCCCTTCTAACCTTGGCTATAAGTGTGTTATTGACCGTTTTAACCACATTTTTATCGGTAATTAAAATAAGGAAGATAACGCCGATTAGTGCAATTAAACAAACTCGAAACGCCGAAAGAACGAAAACGGGTGCGTTTAATCTATCTAAAACGAAATTAAAATTAAATACGGCGATAGGACTTAAAACGTGGGTTTCGGGAACGGTACGTAACGTAATCTTGTTTTTAGTTTTCACGGGCATAAGTTTTTTAATAGGCTTTTCGTGCTTCTTGTATGAGAACATTTTAGCGTCGTCAAAAATAATATCTTTGATTTGCGGAGTTGCGCCCGATTCCGCTATACTTGTTCAGGAAGGAAAGGAAAACGAGTTTTTAACAAAGATAAACGAAAACTCTTCGGTCGAAAAATGTTATTTATATTCGTCAAAATCGCAAGCCCCGATAGGACTTGAAAGTTTTTTTATTTACGTTATAAGAAGTGCCGAAGAAATCCCCGATGCCGACCAAATACTTATTAAAGGCAGGTTTCCGTCGAGTGATAAAGAAATAGCCGTAAACAAAGCCTATGCAAACGAAAGCGGACTTAATATAGGCGACGAGATAAAATTCGACGTTTTGGGGAATATCGAAAGTTTTGAAATAGTCGGATTTATTCAAGGCGCTTACTATTCGGGACGAGATTCGTA
>JAZRYO010000199.1:0-6214 GCA_045600785.1 Christensenellaceae bacterium
ATAAGTAAAAGTTCGACGCCGTTTTTGTTATAGACGGGGTCGTATAAAGACATCGTGACCGAAATTGCGTCGAGTGCGTAAACTACTTCTTTTTCGGCGATATTTAATTTATTTGCAATATCGGTTATCGTCGCCTTGTCCCCCGTTTCGTTTTCGAGTTCGCTTCTCGTCTTTAAGGCAAGGTAAGCGGTATCACGGATACTTCTCGCAACTTTAAGACTGTTTACCGTCCGAAGAACTCTCTTTATTTCGCCTATTATCATAGGAACAGCATAGGTGGAGAATAGGACGTTAAAGGACGTATCGAAATTGTCTATCGACTTAATAAGTCCGACCATACCCGCTTGAAATAAATCGTCGGCAGGGACTTTCGACTTATCGAAACGCTTTACGATAGAGAGTACCAAACGTAGATTTGCCATTATAAAAACTTCTCTCGCTTGTTCGTTTCCTTCCTTGATTTTAAGCAACAATTCTTTGCTTTCCGCTTGATTTAACCTTGGTAAATTTGCCGTATCAACACCGCATATTAAAACCTTTTGACTCATAAAAATTATCTCCTTTCGTATGTAAAAATAACTTTATGCGGTCTTAATATTTTAGGCTATTATTTTATTTTTATACGTCAAAATTAAACTTTAATCGACTTATAGGGCGGTTTATCCTAATTTTTGGAACTCTTTTTGAAGTCTTCCGACTATTTTCTTTTCTAATCTTGATATATAACTTTGCGAAATGCCGAGCATATCGGCAACTTCTTTTTGCGTCAATTCGTCGTCGCCGTCTAAACCGAAGCGGAGTTTTATAATCTCCATTTCTCGTGGCGAGAGTTTTTTAAGTGCGTCGAAAAGCATTTCTTTTTCGACACTTGTTTCGATATCCTTATAAACGACGTCGGAGTCAGTTCCCAAAACGTCGGATAAGAGTAGTTCGTTTCCTTCGCTATCGACGTTTAACGGTTCGTCGAGAGATACTTCGCTTTTAATTTTTACCGACTTTCGAAGGTGCATTAAAATTTCGTTTTCGATACACCTTGACGCATAGGTCGCAAGTTTAATGTTTTTGTCCATATTAAAAGTATTGACTGCTTTTATAAGCCCTATCGTCCCGACGGATATAAGGTCGTCGATATCAACGCCGGTATTATCGAATTTTCTTGCGATATAGACTACGAGTCTTAAATTGTGTTCTATAAGGGCGTTTTTTATTTCTTCGCCCCCTTCTTCCAAAAGTTTAACCATTTCTTGTTCTTCTTCGGGAGTATAAGGCGACGGCAATCCTTCCGCACCCGAAAGGTAGTATAATCCCCTATCGTCTTTAAGTAAAAACACCCTTAAAATTTTAGTCAGTAATCTTAACATACTTCCCCCTTGATAAGCGACGGAGAAAGTAGCATATCGTACTTTTCGTCGTCGCAAAAATTATAATCGGTAAAGCCTACCATTACGTTATTTATTGTATTCGTCTCGTTGCCGTTATATATCAAAAAGTTGTCCGATTTATAAATTGATATAAGTTTTCTACCGCTAGCGGTAGTCAGGTATATAAGGTCGCAACCCTTGTCGTTTATCGCACCCGACGATATTATTTTGTCTTTCATATCTTTTGAACAAATTACGACGGGACGCCCCGTTTTTTTATGGTATAAACGGTTTCCGCTGTCCATAAGCCCCACGCACTTAAAAGTTTGACCGCTAAACGATATCGCACAGTTATAGATAAAACCGTTAAGTTCCCTTTTTGAATATACGGTTTTAACGATTTTATTTATCAAAAAATAAAGTATGACCGAAAAGGCGATAATCAAAAATAAGGGCAAGTTATAATTCGTAGTATTCGACCAAACGTTAAAGTCGGCGTTTAGGGAAGTTAAGATTGCGTATGCGCATCCGCCGAACAAAAACGTCAAAAATAAAAAGGTATAAAAGCATAAGACGAAGTCTTTAAGGCGTGAAAACTTTCCGCCGAGACAAGTTAGCATAATGCCGAGTGCGAATTTGATTATAAGTAGCCACCCTTGGTTGATTTTAAGTAGCGGTAAGAATATAGACACGGTTGTCCCGACGAAAGCCGAGATTATAATCCTTATTTTAGATACGTCGAGTTTTAATATTTTTCTCGCCGATAAAATCAAAATGCTGTTAATTATCAAGTTGTCTAAAATTGCATATTCTATGTAAACTTCCATAAGGCGATTATATAATTTATCTTGCGACGCTAAATTAGTGATTTTGAATTATTTTATATTTTTTTGTCAAAGAGTAAACTCTATAGAAAGGTCAAAACCCTTGTAAAAAGAAAAAGTATGTGGTATAATACATTAAGTATTATAAAATGGAAGAAAATAAGTTGTTTAGATTAGGAGAAGTCGTATCTAAAGAAAAGGCGAGAAACTACGGCGGAGTCGTTTTGGCGTTTATAGGCGACGCAGTATATTCTTTGTTTATAAGAGAAAAGCTCGTCGAAACGACCGACTATAAAACGGGCGAACTCAATAAAATGCTTTCGAAAGTCGTATGTGCGACCGAGCAAGCGAAAAGGTATAAAGAAATCGAGCCGATTTTAACCTGCGAAGAGATAGAAATTTTCAAGCGTGCAAGAAACGCAAAAAAAACTTCGAGAGCCAAAAATGCGAGCGTAAGCGATTACAATACTTCGACGGGCTTTGAAGCGGTAATAGGATATTTGTATATAACGGGCGACCTTGATAGACTAAACTTTATATTAAACTTTGAGGGTAAAAATGAAGATTGAAGGAAGAAACTCGGTAAGAGAGTTGTTAAAAACGGACAAGACCGTAGATAAAATTTTAATTGCCAACGGTATGAGAGACAGGGAAAGCGAAGAACTTTTAAGGCAAATAAAAAACACGGGCATTAAATTTCAATTTGCGGATAAATCGATATTAGATAAAGAATCGGATAGCGGTCGTCATCAAGGGTTTATCGCCTTCGTTTCAGAGTATAAATATTTTGAACTTTCGGATATCTTAAACTCGGTGAAAGATAAAGACGACGCCTTTTTAGTGGTATTAGACGGCGTTGAAGACCCCCACAATCTCGGCAGTATCATAAGGGTTTTAGAGTGTGGCGGTGTCGACGGGCTTATAATCGGCAAACACCGTAGCGCAAGCGTTTCCGACCTTGTAATGAGAATATCCGAAGGAAGCGCAAATCACTTGAAGATAGCGAGAGTCGTAAATATAAATTCGGCAATCGACGAAATAAAAGAAAACAACATTTGGACTTACGGACTTGAATTGGGTGGCGGAAACGTTTATAAAACCGACTTGAAAGGAAGACTTTGCATAGTAGTCGGCGGAGAAGATACGGGTATAAACGCACTTACCAAAAAGAAATGTGACGGACTTATCAGTATTCCTATGTACGGCAAAGTAAACTCGCTTAATGCGTCGGTTGCTTGTGGCATAGGTGTATTTGAAGCCCTTCGTCAAAGGAAAGGTTAATGACGGACAAAGAACTTGTCGTAGAGTACCAAAAGAACAAAACTCAAACTGCGTTCAACGAGATTTTGGAAAGATACAAAAATATGATAAAGGGTATATCCCGTTCGTATTATATGCTTGGCGGAGATAAAGACGACGTAATGGTAGAAGGTATGGTCGGACTTTTTAAGGCGGTCAATACTTATACGAGCGAACAAGGTGCGTCGTTTTGTTCCTTTGCATATACTTGTATTACGAATCAAATAAAAACTGCGGTCATAGGCGTTTTAAGAAAGAGCAATTCATTTTTATATAACGCTTGTTCAATCGAAACGCTTGTATCTTATTCTTCGGGATTAGATTTAGAAGAACTTTTTATCGCCAAAGAAGAAATGGAAGAAAAATATAAGGCGCTTAAAAAAATACTCTCTAAAACCGAGTATATAACCTATAAAGAATATATGGCAGGTTATTCATACGAAGAAATGGCGACAAGACAAAATAAGGACGTAAAATCGATAGATAATACTTTGCAAAGAGTGAGAAAGAAACTTTTAACGGGTGAAATATGAGTTATTTGGCACTATACAGAAGGTTTAGACCGGAAGGTTTTGACGGCGTCGTCGGACAAGACCATATCGTCAAAACTTTAATCAATCAAATAAAGACCGACAAGATAGGGCACGCCTATTTGTTTTGCGGTGCAAGGGGAACGGGTAAAACTTCGTGCGCTAAAATCTTTGCACGGGCAATAAACTGTTTAAGTCCAAAAAACGGTTCGCCTTGCGGAGAGTGTGAAGTATGTAAAGCCCTTAAAGACGGCACGTCGCTTGACGTCGTCGAAATGGACGCCGCTTCTAATAATAAAGTCGAAAACGTAAGAGAGATAAGAGAGAAAATTCAGTATCCCCCCGTTAACGGAAGATACAAGGTTTATATAATAGACGAAGTGCATATGTTGACGCCCGAGGCGTTTAACGCACTTCTAAAGACTTTGGAAGAACCACCAAAGCACGCTGTATTTATTTTGGCGACGACCGAAGTCCATAAAATTCCCGCAACGATTTTATCCCGTTGTATGCGTTTCGATTTCAAACTTATACCGACTAAACAAATAGCCGAATTAGTCGCTAAAATTTACGATGAGGTCGGAAAAGAATACGACAAAGAAAGCGTAAACGCAATAGCGGTGGCGGGTGCGGGCAGTATAAGAGACGCCTTGTCGGTCGCCGATATTTGTGTGTCGTATAAAGAAGGAAAACTGACTTACGACGACGTTATGGAAGTTTTGGGTTCGACCGACGGAAGAAAGACGATTGAACTTATCAAAAACGTAATATCTTCGAATACGGGTAAAGTCCTAAAAAGCGTCGAAGACCTTATCGACGACGGTAAGAGCGTCGGGCTTCTTACAAAAGATATAATATCAAGACTTCGTGAACTTATAATTTGTAAGACTTGCGAAAGTGCAAAAGAAATTTTGGAACTCCCCGACGATATGTATGAAGAACTTAAAAACGTATCGGGAAGTTGCGACGAACATAGAATACTCCGAATACTCGAAATCTTTGCGGATGCCGAAGGAAGTTTAAGATATAGTCTTAATCAAAGAGTAGTTTTAGAAACGGCGTGCATAAAAGCGTCAGAACCTAAAAACGATTACGATATCGACGCATTGCTTACGAGAATTGCAAAGTTGGAAAAAGTTATAGAAAGCGGAGAAATTAAAGTTAATGCGCCTATTCCTTCACGTTTACCCGAAAAAACCGTAAAAGAAGAAAAGATTGAAAGGGTAGAAGAAAAAGTTGAAATCGTACAAACAGAAACGAGTGCAAGCAAACTTTGGGGTAGCGTTATCAGAAAATTGCATACCGATAGAAACATAGTTTTATGGGTTGCTTGTCAAGATATGAAAGCGTATATGTCGGGCAATACGTTAAAAGTCGTGGCGACAGACGAAGCGGGCTATATGGCAATTACTAAAGAAGTTAATCTAAAAGCGCTTGCCGACGCCGTTAAGTCGTTTGGCGATTACGATATAGAAGTAGTAAAAGAAAGTGGCAAGGAAGACGGCTTTGAACAAGACGTTAAAAAAATAGAAGAAACGTTCGGCGTTAAACCCGAAGTTATTAAATAGGAGATAAAATATGTCAGGATTTAAGGGTGGTTTCGGCGGTGGATTCGGCGGAAATCAAATGCAACAACTTATGAAACAAGCACAAAAAATGCAGGAGCAAATGACTCAAGCACAAAACGAACTCGAAGAAGCCGAGATTGAAGGCGAGAGCGGAAACGGACTTATTAAAGTCGTCGTAAACGGCAAGAAGGTTTTAAGAAGTATCAATATCGACCCGTCGGTCGTTGATGCCGATGACGTTGAAATGCTTGAAGACTTAATCGTTGCGGCAATGAATAACGCATACGAAAAAGCCGACGAAAAGTATAAAGAAAAAATGGGTGCGTTTGGAAACGCAGGCGGACTTATTTAATAGGAAAATAAAAAAATGAAAGCGTATATCGAACCGATAGGAAAGTTAATAAACGAATTCACAAAACTTCCGGGTGTCGGCACAAAAACTGCGCAAAGATACGCCTATAAGGTGATAAATATGACCGAAGACGAGGCGAAAGAATTTGCGGAGAGTATTTTGACTGCAAAAAAGGAAGTACATTATTGTAAGATTTGCGGGAACTATACCGACAAAGACGTATGCGATATTTGTACCCTTCGGGACGGTTCGACGATATGCGTCGTCAAAGAGCCCAAGG
>JAZRYO010000200.1:0-3901 GCA_045600785.1 Christensenellaceae bacterium
ATCTCCTTTTAATCTACTAAACAGTCGTAAACCGTCGAATAGACGTTTGCCGCTTTTTCTTCCCATTTTTTATAGATATTTTTCGCCGTTTGTCTATTCGGAACGACAAGTTTTATTTCGAGAAGCGGTTGTGCCGGCTCGACGATTTTAAGATATACGGTGTAAGTTCCGTCTTTATTCATATAATAGTCTGCTACGCACTCTTGACGTTTGCGGTATTTGGTGCGGTTGTTTTTTACGAACACCGAAATCGCTTCACGAAGCGACGACGGAATTTGTACGTAAAAATCCGCCAAACAGGCTCTACCGTCGGGCGTTATGCTGTAAAGCGGTTCGCCTTGGGAGGCTACGTTATAAATAAACGAGTGGTCCAAAAGAGTGGAGAGTAGCGGTTTACAATCCATATAGGCTATCCATTGATTACTCGAACAGCACATATCGAGTATTGTGTTTTCGGATAGCGGTACTTCCATCTTATCAAAGACGAACAATATTATTAATTTGTTGACGAACGCTTCGCCTTTGATAAGCATAAAAACTCCTTAAATTTCGAATTGTTTAAGTTCTTTGATAAGTTCGTCGGCGTTGTCGCTGTGGATTTCGACGTTTATGGGCTTTGATAAATCAAGACTGAAAATACCCAAAATAGACTTTGCGTCTACTACGTATCTATCCGAACGCAAATCAATTTCAAAAGAATACTTTTGAACGACCGATACGAAAGTTTTTACTTGGCTTGCCATTTGAAGCGATATTTTTACTGATTTCATTGTTTTATTTCCTCCAAAACAATCTTTTTTAGTATTATAACTAAAAAATAGAAAAAAATCAATAGTTTTAAGTGAAATAATATTGCCCGAAAATCAAAAGTGTGGTAAAATTAAGAAAAAGGGGACAAAATGCCAAATCAAGATACATCTGTCGAAATATTCAAAGAGAAGGCGTTGGAACTCGTAAATTCCAACTACGTTCTCGTCGACAAAAAGATAACCGAATTATTAAAAACAATAGCAAATTCCTCGCTTTTATATCAACTTTTCGAACACGTCGTCGACGGGTTTGACTACGACTCTTATAAAAGCGTGTGTTTCGTCGATAAAGGCGACGGAGAAAAGGGCAAATTCACTTTACCGTCAAACGAAAAAGACGTAATTGCCTTTTCCTTTTTGCTTTTAATGGACGTAGATTGCGGAAAGATTAAATTAAACGATTTACTAAACGATTATTTCTATAAAGAAAGCGGTAGGCAAGAGTCGTATGAACTCTTTTCAAAGACGCTTTTATATCCGTTTTTATCGGCTGTAATCAAAGCGACCGACCTTTTGCTTTCGGGGGACTGTTTAGAAAGTGAAAAGGAAGATAAAAAAGAAGAAGTAAAGGTCGAGAAGAATAAAAATATCATTGAAAAAGAAATTGAGAAAATTCAAGGTTTTGCCTTAAAAAATGCGGACGAAAAGGACGAGATTTTATTCGTTTTGAGTTCGCTAAACGATGCACTTGAAAATAAAGACGGCGAGAAAATAACCTTGTGTTTTACCGCCCTTAAATACTTTGTTAAGGTCGTTAAAAGACCTAAAATCGACTTAAATTCGATAGCCTTTTTAATCTCGGAGAAAATGAGATGAAAGAAAAGACCTTATCCGAAAACTTGGCTTTTTCGGGAACGCTACTTAAAGTTCACGTTGCCGAAGTCGAAACAGCAAGGGGAGTTAAGTGTAAGCGTGAGTTTATAAAACACAACGGCGGTGCGTCTATTCTTGCCTACAAAGACGGAAAGATAATACTCGAAAAACAGTTCAGATACCCTTACGGCGAAGAAATTTACGAAATTCCGGCAGGAAAAAGGGACGAAGGCGAAAAATTTTTCGAAACGGCGAAAAGAGAACTCGAAGAAGAAACGGGGTATATTCCCTTAAATTTACAAAAAATTTGCGAATTTTACCCGACACCTGCTTATACGAATGAAATTACGGCGGTATTTTACGCCGACGAATTTGAAAAAGGCAACGTAAACTTCGACGACAACGAAGATTTGTCTTTCGAGTGGGTGGCGGTTGACAAGGCGTTCAAAATGATGGACGACGGAATAATTAAAGACGGCAAAACGGTTATTGCGTTGCTTTGGTTAAAAAATAAGTTGGCATAGACGAAAAAATTAACGGTTTATCGTAGCGGTTGGTAAAATTTTATCAACCGCCTTTTATTTGCTTGTAATTATTATCAAAATATTGTATATTAATAGTGATAATAAAAAATTTAACATTTAAGGAAAAATTTTAATGAGTGTAGAATTTAAGGAGATTGCAGAAGTATTTTTATGGCTACTTGCGGGACTCGGAGCGTTTTTGATAGGTTTCAAACTTTTGTCCGAGAACTTGCAAAACGTTGCAAACAAAGGACTTCGAAGATTATTCGATAAGACGTCGAAAAGCACGATAGCAGGCGTTGGAATAGGTGCAGGCGCAACGATACTTATGCAAAGTTCGGGTGCGACGACGGTTATGGTAATAGGTTTCGTCAACGCCGGCATGATGAGTTTGTATCAAGCGACCGCAATAATTATGGGCGCAAATATCGGTACGACGATAACTACTATTTTACTTGCGGTAGGACTTACCAGCCTTGGAAAATACTTTATGGTTTTGGCGTTCGTCGGTATTTTCTTATCAATGATATTGAAAACTACGAAAGCAAAGGGTTGGAGTTTAACGGCAGGCGGATTCGGTCTTGTATTTTTCGGACTTACGATAATTTCCGTTTGTATGAAAAGCGAACAAGTTATTGAATCCGAATTTTTAAGAAACGTTTTAAGTGCAAAAATAAATCCGTCGTGGATTGAACCCGTAGTACTTCTTTTAATCGGTGCGGTTATAACTGCGATAATGCAATCGAGTACGGCGGTAAACGCAATACTTATTGCGATTTTAGGCACGGGAGCACTCGTAATAGGTTCTTCGCCTAACGCAGTTTACTATATCGTTTTAGGTACAAATATAGGAACTTGCGTAACTGCGCTTATAAGTTCACTCGGTGCAACTACGAACGCAAAACGAGCCGCCCTTATCCACTTTATGTTCAACTTCTTCGGTTCGGTTTTGTTCCTTATCGTATTGTCGATATGGCAAAATTTCGGCGAAGTGTGGAAGGGTATAGGGTTAAACTCAGAACTCAGTTTGGCGTTTTTCCATTTAATGTTCAATACCGTTTGCACAATCATTTTCTTGCCGATTATAAGTTTATTCGTCAAGATAACCGAATTTGTCATTAAGGATAAAAAGAAAGAAGAAGAAATAAGAATAACCTATATGGACGAGCGTATGTTGTCCACGCCCACGGTCGCTATTGCGCAACTTCAAAAAGAAACGGTTTCTATGGGCGATAGGTGTATGGCGAACTTAACGACGGGGTTTAACGCCTTTTTGGAAAGGGATACGGGCGCATCTTCGCAAATCAATTCAGAGAACGACGAAATTGCAATCATAAACAAACAAATAGTCGATTATGTGATAAAGGTAGCGGGTGCAGACGTTTCCGTACACGACGACATGAGAATATCAATTTTGCACCACGCATTAAACGACTTAATCCGTATTTCCGAAATATCCGACAATATGACCAAATACACCCGTTCGGTTGTCGAAAACGACCTTTCGTTCTCGGAAGAAGTTATCGTTCAACTCAAAGAAATGTTCGGTTATTTAACGGAAATGTACAAACTTGCTATGGCAATTTTCGAAACGAAGAATAAAGACGGTTTCGAACCGCTTGAAGAACTTGAATCCAAGGTCGATGATATGAGAAGATCGCTTATCGACGGACACATTAAAAGACTTAACGAAGGTTCTTCTTCGCCGGCAAATTCAGCCGTATTTATCAACCTTGTTTCCAACCTTGAAAGAGT
>JAZRYO010000201.1:0-10071 GCA_045600785.1 Christensenellaceae bacterium
GTTAGCAAATAGGGCTATCCAACTAATCTTTCTACTCCAAGCGTATCCGTACACTTCGGAAAAAATATCCGACGCAATATACGTGAAAGGAAAGACGACGAACGATGCCGCAATGCTTAACTTTTGTCCCGCCACCGTCCAGCCGAAAAGTTCGATACTTTTATTTGCGACGACGTTGCTTATAAGCAAAGAAACAACCGACAAAATGGCGATAATAACGAACACACCCGACATTTTTTCTTTTTTTCCGATTTCCAAAGAATTGAATATCTTTTTTATAATAAACATATTTTCTCCTTAATTTACGACTTTAATTACATTGTACTATTTCTCGGTAGAAAATACAACTTATTAGACGACATTTACAAACTCTTTTCTAAACGTTTAAGTTTACATATGCAAAATTTATAGTAGAATAAATTTGCAATCAAAAAGTTTAATAAAACGAAAAGGCAATGAAAGAAAGACACACTATTTTTATCCAAATAAAGAAAGTTATTACGATTATAATTGTAATTTATTTGCAGAAGAAATAAAGAGTGTCAAAAAAGAATGGTATGAAGTTTTTAACCCGTTGATAGAAAGAGAGGAAAATAGAATTGAGAAACCGAGTGAACTTGTTGCGGTTGACGATTCTAATTTTCAATAATAAAACGGTCGTTTAGTCAAAAGGCTAAACGACCAACATAAATTTTATAAAATTACTTATTAAAATATCTCTTTAATAAGCCTTGGAAGGCTTTGCCGTGGCGGGCCTCATCACGAGCCATTTCGTGAACAGTGTCGTGAATAGCGTCGAGATTTAACTCTTTTGCCTTTTTCGCAAGGTCGGTTTTACCTTGAGTTGCACCGTTTTCCGCAGCGACTCTCATTTCCAAATTCTTCTTTGTGGAATCGGTTATAACTTCGCCGAGTAATTCGGCAAATTTTGCAGCGTGTTCGGCTTCTTCATAAGCAGCCTTTTCCCAATACATAGCGATTTCGGGATATCCTTCTCTTGCCGCAACCCTACCCATTGCAAGATACATACCTACTTCCGTACACTCTCCGTTAAAGTTGGCACGAAGTCCTTCTTTAATCTCTTCGGGAACGTCTTTGGCTATACCTACTACGTGTTCCGCAGCCCAAGAATTTTCGTCTTCTTTGACTTCGACAAACTTTTCGCTCGGTGCTTTACATACGGGGCAAGCATTAGGGCATTCTTCACTCTCTACGATTTGACCGCAGATTAAACATTTCCATTTTTTCATAATTTATATCTCCTTAAATTTTTTTATCAAAACAATACTATAAAAAGCAAATATTTTTGCTTTATATCGTCTTTTCTCTTTATCGTATTTTCTCGAAATCGGACTTTCCGTGTTTGCAAGTGGGACAAATAAAATCGTCGCTCATATCGTCGCCGACGTACTCATAACCGCATACACGACAACGCCACACGGTTTTATCGCCCGTAGAAGTTTTAGGCTTCGGTTTTATTCTCTCTTGATAATATTCGTAAGTTGTCGACGGGACAGTAGATAAAACTTCGCCGTCCGTTATAGTCGCAATTATAAGCGTATGCGTTCCTAAATCTATTCTTTTTTCGATATGCGCCGAGATATAAGAATTAGTGCCTTGTAATATCGCCAAGCAACCGTTTTCAACACGCTTGACGTCTTCGAAATTTACAAACTTCTCGACTTCTCTACCTGACTGAAAACCAAATCTTTTGAATAACGAAAAATCAGCGTCTTGACTTATTACCGATAGCGTAAAGTCGTCGGTATAGTTTAACATTTCGTTAGTAAAGTTAGACTTGCTTACCGATATGCTTATTCTGTTCGGATTAGACGCAACTTGTATGCCCGTGTTGATAATACACGCATTATCTCTTTTATGACAGTTTACGCTTAAAACGAATAACCCGTACGTTAACTTAAACATATAATTGCTCATTTCTTATTCTCCTTATCACGACAATCTTTACAAACCCCGATAAACTGCATATTAGAATAAGACACCGTAAACTCCGTTTCCTTTTCCGCCTTTTTTAGTAGTTCTTTCGGAACGGGAATATTTTCTATATCCATAATCTTTCCGCAAACGTGGCAAACGGCGTGCATATGCGGTTTTGTATTTCCGTCAAATCTCTCTTTGTCTTTAATAACGCAAACCGACTTGACTTTGCCTTCTACTATGAGTTCTGATATGTTTCTATATACCGTTGCAAGACTTAACGACGGATATATGGGCTTTAATTTGTTATATACCCACTCCGCACTCGGATGTTCTTTCGTTTCCGTTAAACATTTTAATATGCTTTCTCTTTTTTTACTGTATCTTTTCATAAATTATTAATGATAATGATTATCATTTATATTATAAAATCCCTTGACCGAATTGTCAAGGGATTTTTGTTTTTTTCGTCGTCTTCTACTTTATAAAGACCGTTCACGAAAAGGTTTTCACCCTATTCGAACGTAAAATACGTTCAAGTTGATTACTGCCGAATAACTTATTTCTTGTGCAAATTTTGAAACCATACGAATCCCCATAGATTTCATAGGATCAACTTTATCATGAATATTAGCCCATTCTATAGGGTCAAACGGCGGATAATTATTTCTCATAAGAATTGATACTCCTTCATTTTCATAGATTAAAAGAAGATCAATTTCCTTTTTCCCCGTAATCTTATTGATTAGACTGGGAGTTTCTCTTAAAACGGCGACGGCAAGTTCTTCAATACATAACGCACAGTAAAAACCCTTTTTGTCGTCCATTCCCTTTTTTCTGCAAAATTCTTGAATATCTTGGGTGACTCGGCTGATTTCATTAACACTACTTATTTTTACGTTATATCGATTATCATCTTCGATGCCGAAGTTATCGGAAATGTACGTGACTTCCGTAAGACTTTTCGGAATGCGATGCTGTTTACATGCCGAATAGACAACGGTTCCTATAAAGCAAATCGGTTCCGGAACGACGTAACTTATCCATACGCCGTTTATTCCGACAAGTTTTGTCAGCGTAAGGCAAAATCCTATGGGAATTAAAACGTAAATAATCACGGTTACTACGTTTACGAATTGCGTTTTTCCTATACCTTTATAAACATTTACAAAAACGTTCATATAAATATTAACCAGTAGGTATAGAAAAATAATACGCATGGCATTTACCGTAAAACCGACAAACTCTCCCTGCGCCCCAAAAAGTTTTGCAAAGGGTCCTGCAAGAATAAAAATCAACAGATAAATTACCGCTTGAAGCGGAGCGCCGATTTTAAGCGCAACCGGTGTGATGTCTTGAAGCGAAACTTTATCTCTTTCACCGTAATAAATACTAGACATCATACACGTTGAACCTTCGATTCCACCGATTACGGAGTCGGCAATAGAAGCAACGTTTCCGACGATAGTTAAAGCCGATACCGCCATTACTCCGCCGTATTTAACGGCAACGTTATTAAATACCCAATTACGAATAGCAAGGCAAAAGGGTTTTACGGTGTTAGGCAGACCAAAATTAAAAATGCGTTTAACGTAATAAAAACTGAAACTCTTAAACGAGAAACGTATAGGACATTTTGACGATAGACAATATATTAAAATAACCACCGCACCGATTATATTTGAAAAAGAACACGCAAGGCCTACGCCAAACATATTTGCGTTAAATACCGAAATGCCTACGATGACGAATACCACGTTTGTTATCGTTAACGTAATTATGGAAATTAGCATAACTTTTGAAGCATTGCTGAGTTGTAAAAACGGTATCATTATAGTAGAAAACAACAAGAAAACAACACTTAAAGCATATCCACGCAAATAATCGACCGTATATTCCAAAGCATTTCCGGTTGCACCTAACAACGATGCAATTTGATAAGGAAAAAGAAAATAAATAAGTGATAGTAATACACCTATCACAACGCATAGAACAAAAGCCGTTGAATACGTTTCTCCGATTTTTTTGCGGTCGCCACTTCCAACGTACCGACCACAAAGAGTTTGAGAGCCGACGGCTATTCCGCCACCAAGCATTAAATGTATGCAATTAAGAGGAACGATAAATCCGAGTACCGAAAGATGTTCGGCACTCATCATCGTGCCGATTATTAAACTGTTAAGTAAACCGCTTATATTTAATACTGCGACGGTGGCAATTTGAACGGGTAAAAGTTTTTTGAAAAGGCTTTTAACGACATATCTATTTGAGTTGTTAGTCATTTTTATATCTCCCTTTCACTTTTGTTAGATTTTAATATTCCCTTATAACAATTTAATCTAATGATATCAATAGTCTTTTCGGGATTGATAAAATCTCTCATAATTACATTCACCAAGTCAAAATTCGGGTGTTGACGTAGGGAACGTATATGTTTCGACATAGGTTTATTTAATGATTTCTCTCTTCTGTACGGTCCTCGGAATATCAAGCCGTCTGTCAACTGACATTGTAAAACAAAAATTCCGGATTTGCCTATTTTCTCTAATTCATAGGCACGCTTGAAATATTCAGGATGTCCTGTTTTAATCAATTTCTTTGCATTAGATTTATGAATACGTGCAATATAGTAAGAATCCAAACACTGTTCTCCTGCCGTACACATATTATTATTACGGGTAAATAGATGTTTCCTTTTTGGATAATTACGGTCGCCCCAAAAAATGATACACTTGCCACGCACTTGCTTGAGTTTTAGGTTATGTATAAAATCAAGATTACCGTCTTTTGACGAATTTGAAACTATTAAATTATCCGAACCTAATATTTCTAAAAGTAGTCTTTCAACTTCTTTTTGACTATTACCTTTGAAGTGTTGAAAATCTAATAAAACGACTTCACTAGAATGTTCTGATAGAAAAAGTTTTATTTTTTCTAATATCGGCTCAAATGCCATTCCATCGGAAAGTTTGTGAAAAATTAAATACTTCGTACCTTTTTTATGTACTCGAATATCAAAATACCGTACGCCTGCAATTAGTTGTTGATAAATGTCGTAGTTTTGCGTTTCCCACGCCCATAGCATTCCTTTAGTTCCCGAATCATGACTCCCCGGTATAACAATTTTACGCAGTAAGGCATCATCAGATATAAATTGCATCCAACGTGATAAATAATCTAATTCTCTCTCAAAATTTTGAGGGGCTTTTCCATATTTTTCACTCAAAAGTGCTTCTGCAACGTTTCTGTCGATTTCTCCATTGTTATATTGTACCATAATTTTTACGTCTTTTGTTCTTAATTTATAAAACGCAAGCAGAATTATAATAGCCAAGGCAAAACCAACGGCTGGTAATAAATGAAATAATCCCCAAACTTTGTCTGCAACTCCTTCGGGTTGAACAACGTTCTCGCCTTCTACAAAACCTACAAACGCAAGGGAAAGCAATACGAAAGACCCGATTATTGCATTTTTTAACTTTGCTATAAATAATTGAAGACTGAACGTGATACCCGTAGATCTGATTCCCGTTTTATACGTTCCGTATTCAATGGTATCTGCAACAATCATATATATAATGACTTGCCAAAAACCAAGACCGGTACATTTTACGGTAATCATAACGATTGCAAGAATTAAGTTGCCGTATCCCACAAAATATGAAACGATATTCATACATACGGAAAAAGAACACCCTATAATCAAAATGTAGAACTTATCCCATCTTTTTGCTAATTTCGGAACAAGCCACGAAACCGTAATGACGGATAATGCAACACCGCCCGCAACTAAAGACGTAGTACTTTCGTTATTAAGGCAAATCCTCCCCATATATATAGCCATAGTTTGTTCTACACTCGAAATTCCGAAAATAAGCATAGCAACGAGTGCCACAATTAGATATTTGTTATTTTTCAGATAAAAAATTATCTCCCTAAACGTAGGCTCGACGTTTGCTTGTACAAGTGAGGTGGCTCGTTCCTTTACGATAAAAGGCATGGGAAACATCATAATAACGGATATAACTATAAAAATTACACAGCACTTAAACCAACCTATTGACGGTCGAACGAGAGGAATTAAAACCGTTGCTAAAACCGCACCAACCATCGACCAAAGTTTACATTTAGCAATGACGGACGTCCTTTCGTCCAAATCACTTGTCATAACCGTTGCAAGAGAAAAGGAAGTCGTATCTAATATCGTATATGATACGTCGAATAAAAAATACGCTATTAAAAACCAAATGATTTTTGCGGTGTTTTCGATTTTAGACGGAATTGCAAAAAGCACGATTGTTGCAATCCCTACGGTTGAAACACCGATTTTTACCCACGGCACAAACTTTTGACCATTTTTGAATTTGTATCGGTCAACAATATATCCAAAAATTATGTCGTTGACGGCATCCCAAAGTTTAGGAATCAATATTATTGCTGACGCCATAACCGCTGATAAACCTATGTCGGTTAAAAAGGTTGCAAGAAATCCTGCAAATCCCCAAAGAAGATTTTGTCCAAAATAAAACGTTCCATAGCTAAAAACTTCCATTGGTTTTGTTTGGCGGTTTGTAATTTTAGTAGGTTTCATTTTTCCCCCTTGTTGACTATTTATTAAAATCAAAAATCAATTTTGCGTTAGAGTGCAACGACATAAAGTCCTTCACGGTTGTTTCCCCACCGACGACTACCGATGAACGTTGATTCCCAAGTTTTAAGACGTCACCGTCTATTGTACAACAAACGCATCCCGATTCACGTGCAATAAGCATACCTGCGGCATAATCCCAAGGAGAAAGTGCGAGTTCGTAAAACAATCCCGCACGTCCGGCTGCGACAGAACATATATCAAGTGCCGCACTACCTTCTCGCCGTACGTCAAGGCAGGATTCAAACACCTTTTGTGTTAAAAAAAAGCAATATGATGCAAGTCCAACGTCGTATGGGTTAGTACCAAAGCAAACGACAGTATCCTTAAGCGGTACGTTTTCCGCACGTATAGATTTACCGTTTAAGAATGCTCCGCCGTGATGCGTTGCAGTAAACATTTCATCTACGTATGGGTTATATATTGCAGCAGACTTTATCTCTCCGTGTTCGGCATAAGCAACGGATATGCAACTGTGATGTAAATTCCGAACAAAATTCATCGTTCCGTCTATGGGGTCAATGATAAAAAGACGGTCGGCATTTATATCGTCTTTTTTCTCTTGTTCCTCACAGAAAAAACAAGCGTCCGGTATTGCCTTTTTAAGACGCTCTATTAAAAGGTTTTGAACTTTACGATCATATTCCGTAACCAAATCTCTTGTCGAAGTTTTTGCTTCCGCCATTATACCTTGTGCTTCTATAATCAATTTGCCCGCCTCTCGTTCGGCTTCGATTATTTTATCTAAAACGTTGTGTAAATGAATTGCTTCGTTCATTGATTTTCCTCTTTCTTTTCTCAAAATCAAATATTACGCAAATTTATCTTTTCTTTTTTTAATTTATCAAAATCAAAACAAATATTTTCTTTTTTATGTGCGTCGCTTGAATAAATAAAGTTCCCACCGTTAGCCTTTATATACTCTATCATTTCGGCATTTGGATACGGCACGGATTTATAACCCCTTGCGATTGCACCCGTATTTATTTCAAAAGTTTTACCCGTTTTTAATAATCTATCTAACGCATTTTTCCATAACGCTTTGTATCTTGCGTCGTTTTCGTTAAAAAACGGGGCTTTTTCATTAAACTTTGAAACCAAATCAAAATGACCTATTATATCGCACCTTGTCTTTTCAACTACGTTTGATACCGTATCGTAATAGGCTTTAATAAATTTATACGCATCTTTATCGAAATAGTTGTTTATTGCACTTAAAACGACGTCTATATTTTTGTCAATCTGAATATACCCGTCTGCAACTTTTAGATAATGTACCGAACCTATAACGTAATCGTAGCGTGAAACGTCCAAAAGGGAGTAATAATCTTGTTCTATTCCGCAAAGTATCGATATTTTGTCGGCATACTCTTTTTTTAAGGAAGTTATTTCGTTAAAATAATCATCGACCTTATCTTTTCGTATGCACCAACTTTCGTCAAAAGCCGTATAAGAGTGGTCTGAAAAACCGAGTTCTTTTACGCCTTGCGTTATTGCGTATTCTATAATTTCACGGGGCGTGTCTTTACCGTCGCTATACGTTGTATGAATATGATAATCTTTTTTCACCATTAACCCGCTTTCTCCCGCTTGTTGTTTTTTTAATATTTTATAAGATTGAAATTTAACTCTTCGACAGAATTCGGCTTATCAAAATTTATTCTATATTGCGCTATACCGCAAACGTCTAAACACTTGTGAGTGTTTGCAAAGTGCGGATACGTCATATCTAAAATTGAAGAAAGAAAAGCGTATGCCATTGCACCATGCGCAAAAATCGCAACTTTTTCGGGTACGTTGTCGCCTATTTTCGTATAGGTCTTGTTTTCTCTATCGTGCTTAATGCCGATTGAAAGGAAAAAGTCATCGACGTTTTTATCTTCCATATCCACAGCCTTTTTTAATTCGGTCGTTTTAATAAGTGCGTCGTTAAACCAATTTTTATCGTTATCTAATTCCTTAAACTTTTCTATGAATTCATCAAGCATAAAATACCATTGATTAGTCCCGTCTTCATAAAATCTTGACGTATAAGGCGCAAGATATCCTTCTCTCATCCAATCGACAACCTTTGCTTCTTTTCCGACTTTTTCCAAAGTCCTTTTTGCCGTTTCTTTTGCCCTACCGGCTGACGAAACAAAGAACGTATCAATATTTTCTTTGGCTAAAAATAACGACGTTTTTTCCGCTTGTTCTCGCCCTTCTTTTGTAAGGACGTCCAATTTGTAATCGGGACAACCGTGTCTAATTAAATATAAAATCATAATCCTTTCCTTTGTTTGTTTTTAATGGATTATCTATTACTATATAGCCTTTATAATCAATAATCATTTAATTTTTCTTATTCTATATTCAGCTAGTCTTGGACGGTTATATCTTTGAATTATTATAAGAACACTATCAATTAAAGCAAAAGCAACTGAACTAATAATAAAAACAGGTGCTTTCCCATAAGGAATTATCATTAGTAGTGGCAAAAAGGACAATAAAAACATAATTTCATGTACTACTTCCGCTTGACAGGTTGCACCGAGTATTTCTTCTATACTTTTGTTCTTAAAATCAAAAGCCGTTTTATCATAGGTGGGAAAAATCTTTTTCCATTTATGAACTTTTAACAGTTTATATAGCGGTTTTTCAAATTTTCTATCTCTAAACCACCACTTGTTAAAATCCATTTTATTATGATATATTGCGTTTATAATAGAACCCGTAAGCGGTCTAACACAAGCATAATAAAAGGTTGTAATTAAACTAACGCCTACTATTTCTAAAACACTATCGTCAACAAAAAACGATGGAATATATACACCGCTTGCTATTATAAAAAATACGGGGATTGTCCACTTCATCCAAGGTCTTAAATTCATAATTATTTAATTATATTATAACAAATTTCGTTATTGTTTTCTAGTGTTATGCCCCATTTGCTGATTGTCCGTAAAACCCCTTGAAATATGTTTCAAAACGCAAAACGAATGGAACTTTTTTAGCCCAAATCTGCCTATGATATTCTTTTTGACCAAACGAACGGCGTTCGCTTTTAGCGTCTTTTTTGGCAATAAAATAAGTCGGTGAAATAAAATCATCGACTAAAATAACAAATAATGAAGTTCCATAGTCGCTGTTAGCCTTTTCGGTTACTATAAAACAATGACAAATTCATCTTATAGCCGCACATCGTGTAGCACTTTCATGACACGTTCCCTATTTGTGAACTACCACGGGTTCAGATTTTATAAGCGTCCAAACTTCAAAACAACGCTAACTGTGTTAAACTTTAAGGGCAAACCCGAAATTTCCGATATAAATAGATTGTGAATCTAAAACCAATATTAGTGTCTCGGCTATCATTTTTGAGAAATTTATACATAAATAATATCACAAAAAATCTTTTTATGCAACAATTTGAAGAAGAATAAAAATGGTCATTTCGTCAAAAGACGAAATAACCAACTCTTTTGTTGACCCCAACGGGATTCGAA
>JAZRYO010000202.1:0-2648 GCA_045600785.1 Christensenellaceae bacterium
ACGTATTCGTCGTAATCGACGTTGCAAATAATCGCTTGAAGCGGACCTTTCATATCCCCTTTCGGTGCGGGTATTTCGGACAAAATAGTGTCGAGTAGGGGATTCATATTCGTGCTTTCGTCGTTTAAGTCCTTTTTAGCCCAACCTTGTTTTGCACTTGAATATACCACTTTGAAATCGAGTTGGTCGTCGTTTGCACCGAGTTCGATAAATAGGTTAATAATACCGTCGATAGTTGCGTTTAAGTCCCCGCCCTTATCGATTTTGTTGATACAAACGATAGGCTTTTTATTGAGCGAAAGTGCCTTTTTCAAAACGTATCTCGTTTGTGGCATACAGCCTTCTACGGCATCGACAAGTAAAACTACGCCGTCAACCATAGATAAAATACGTTCTACTTCTCCGCCGAAGTCGGCGTGGCCGGGGGTGTCGATAATGTTTATTTTCGTACCGTTATATTTAACTGCGGTATTCTTTGCAAGTATCGTGATGCCCCTTTCTCTTTCTATATCTCCGCTGTCCATAACTCTGTCTTGTACGACTTCGTTTGAACGGAAAATATTGTTTTGTTTCAAAAGAGCGTCAACCAAAGACGTTTTGCCGTGGTCAACGTGGGCAATTATAGCAATGTTTCTTACGTTTTCTCTTACGTCCATAAAGATACTTCCCTTAACTGATTTTACCGAAATAGTATACAAAAGCCGAAAATTTTTGTCAAATAAATAAAGGTGCGTTTTATCTTTTAAGATAAAAAAAATAGACATTTTATTTTGCTTGTGCTAAAATTATGTTATGAAAAAGAAAATTTTAATGATATCCACCGGCGGAACGATAGCGTCGGTCAAAACCGAAAACGGTTTAACGCCTGCGCTTAAACCTCAAGAAATTTTATCTTTCGTGCCGAAAATAGAAGAAATTTGCGAAATAAGTTATATATCGCTTATGAATATCGACAGTACGAATATAACCCCTTCGAAATGGATAGACCTTGCAAAGTGCATAAAGGAAAATTATGCTTTATTCGACGGGTTCGTAATTTTGCACGGAACGGACACTATGGCGTATTCGGCGTCGATGCTTTCTTATCTTTGTCAAAATTCCGAAAAGCCTATCGTTTTAACGGGTTCACAAAAACCCATTGATTCGGATATAACCGACGCTAAACATAATTTAACCGACAGTTTTACTTATTGCGTTTCGGATAATGCTTGCGGTGTGTCGATAGTTTTCGACGGCAAAGTTATTGTCGGCACTCGGGCAAAGAAAACGAGAAGTAAAAGTTATAAGGCGTTTTCGAGTATAAATTATCCGTACAGAGCGAATATTCAAGACGGAAGGATAATGCAATATCTCGACAAGAAAAAGTCGAAGGTTAAGTTTTACACGAAGTTAAACGGCAAAGTGGGACTAATTAAACTAATCCCCGGAACGACGGCTAAAACGCTTGATTTTTATTTTAGACATTACGACGCAGTCGTCATCGAAAGTTTCGGAACGGGCGGAATACCCGACAGCGAAGAATTTTCCTTCCACGAAGTATTACAAAAATGGCAAGAGAAAAACAAGGTCGTCGTTATGTGTACGCAAGTCGTCAACGAAGGTAGCGATATGACCGTTTATAAGGTCGGAAAAAATCTTAAAGAAAAATACGGACTTTTGGAGTCGTACGATATGACGCTTGAATCCGTCGTTTGTAAACTTATGTGGATTTTGGGTATAACCAAAGACAAACAAAAAATTAAAGAGTTGTTTTACACGACTATTTCGGGGGATATTTTATATACTGAAAACTTATGATAAAAAAATTTGCGAGATATTATAAACCGCATATCAAACTCTTTGCACTCGATATGACTTGTGCGCTTTTACTTGCGGTGTGCAATTTGGTTTACCCTAAAATTGCGGGAAACATTATAGCCGAGAAAAATTTGGACTACGTTTTGATTTGGTCGGGAGTTTTGCTTGGGATATTCCTATTCAAAGGCGTATTAAATTACATAATATCCTATTGGGGACACGTCGTCGGCGTCAGGATACAAGGGGATATGAGAAAGGAAATGTTTATGCACCTTCAAACCCTTCCTTATTCTTACTACGACGAAACGAAAACGGGTTCTATAATGAGTAGGCTAATAAACGACCTATTCGAAGTGTCCGAACTTGCCCATCACGGACCGGAAGATATATTTATATCCGTCCTTTCTATGATAGGTGCGCTTATTATGATTTGTACGATTAACGTCTATTTGTCTTTAATCGTTTTGGCGGTACTTCCTATCGTAATATTTATAGCGGTTAAACTCCGTATTCAACTCTTGCAATCGTTTAAGCGTTCGAGAGAAAAAACTTCGGAAATCAACTCGGCGGTAGAGAGTGCGGTATCTGGAATAAGGGTATCCAAATCTTACACGGCGGAAGAACACGAAATAGGCAAATTCGAAGTTGCAAACGAAGGCTTGCAACAAGCAAGGGGTATGCAATACAAAGCCCTTTCGAAATTCTCGACGGCTATGAGTTTATGTATGGATATACTCTATTTAGTCGCATATCTCGCAGGTGGAATTTTCTTCTGTTTAGACAAGATTGAAGCCAACGGATTTACGTCTTACGTCTTGTATATTACAATGCTTATATCCCCGATTAGAACG
>JAZRYO010000203.1:0-1681 GCA_045600785.1 Christensenellaceae bacterium
TACGCACTTCCGCAATCACCCCAACTCTTCAAGCAGTTGTTGATGATTTCCGGCTTTGATAAATATTATCAGATCGCACGTTGTTTCCGTGACGAAGATTTAAGAGCAAACCGTCAACCCGAGTTTACCCAAATCGACGTCGAAATGAGTTTCGTTGAAAAAATCGAAGACGTTACTTTTTTAATCGAAGGCTTAATTAAAAATATATTTAAGTCGACTATAGGTCTTGATTTGGGCGAAGGTCATTTTAGAACTATGACTTATCACGACGCTATGGAAAATTACGGTTCTGATAAACCCGATACTCGTTTCGATATTAAAATCGTAAACGTTTCCGACATATTCAAAGATTCCGAATTTAAGGTATTTACCGACGCTTTGAATATTAAGGTCGGACCTATTCGTGGTAGCGTTAGGGCGATAAACGGTAAAGGTCTTGCGGACGGGCTTTCAAGAAAAGAATTAGACGCCGTAGTCGAATACGCTAAAACTTTGGGAGCAAAGGGACTTTGTTGGATTACATGGCAAAAGGGCGGAGAAATTAAGTCTTCGTTCTCGAAATTCTTAACCGAAGAAAATATTAAAGCAATAAAGGAAAGAACGGACTTCTCGGAAGGCGATACCTTGTTTATTGCGTCCGATAAAGATTACGTCGTATTTAACACGTTAGGCGGAATAAGACTTTATCTTGCCGACAAGTTTAATTTAATAGACAAAAATACTTACGATATATTATGGGTTACCGAATTCCCGATGTTTGAGTGGTCGGAAGAAGAGAATAGGTATATGGCAGTACACCACCCGTTTACAGCACCTATGGACGAAGATTTGGACCTTTGCGAAACCGCACCCGATAAGGCAAGGGCAAAGGCTTATGACCTTGTCATAAACGGTCAAGAATCGGGCGGTGGTTCGATTAGAATTCACTCGAGAGATATTCAAAAGAAAATGTTCAAAATTTTGGGATTTTCCGAAGAAGATATCGAAAAGAAATTCGGATTTTTCGTCGGTGCGTTCAATTACGGTACGCCACCGCACGGCGGACTTGCTTTCGGACTTGACAGACTTACAATGCTCCTTTGTAAAGACGATTCGATTAGGGACGTCATTGCTTTTCCGAAGGTACAAACGGCGTCTTGTCTTATGAGCGACGCACCGTCGCCCGTTGAAGATAAACAACTCGACGAACTTTATATCAGCGTTAAAAAGGGAGAATAATATGACCTTAGACGAATTTAAGAAAATTAAAATAGAAGCGATGAAAGCGCACGATAAAGACGCTATAACTGCGCTTAACGCCGTAATCAGCAAACTTATGTTATTGACAAAAGAATCGGTTGACGCAAAATTAACCGACGCCGACATTACAAAAGTTTTGCAAAAAACGATAAACGAATTGACGGAAGAAAGAGAAGCGTTTGTTAAGGCAGGAAGAGAAGAAACCGTTTTAAGTTTGAATAACCAAATTGCGACCGTTGAAAAGTATTTACCTAAAATGTTATCCGAAGACGAAATTAAAAATATAATAAACGGTTTACCCGACAAAACCGTTCCTTTCGTTATGAAACATTTCAAAACCGAATTCTCGGGTAAGGTCGATATGCGTCTTGTCGGCGAAGTTTTGAAAAATATGTAATTAAAAAGTCCTTGATTTAAGGACTTTTTCTTTATATTTTGCATA
>JAZRYO010000204.1:0-4992 GCA_045600785.1 Christensenellaceae bacterium
TAAAATTAAAAATCTCAAAATTAACCATAAAACAGTCAAATTTGAGATTTTAAGTTTTCAATTATTTTATTTTCTATCCTCGAAACTTGTACTTGTGAAACGCCGAGTGCCGACGCAATTTCGCTTTGGGTGTTATCACGGTAATATCGCATATAAATAATCTTCCGTTCCCGTTCGGGAAGTTTTTCGATTAAACTTTTAATTAAAATCTTATCGACCATATCTTCTTCACGTTCTGTTTCCGAAATTTTGTCGATAAGTTCTACCTTTTTATCCCCGCTACCGTCGTCTGAGTTTTCGTTTAGAGATAACGGCATTTTTGAACTGTCAAGTGCTAAAACGACGTCTTCTTTATCTATGTTTAATTCTTTCGATATTTCTTCAATCGAAGGCGAATTACCATCAAAGGAATGAGAATCAATATAAGCGCTTATTTTTTTAGCGTTGTTTTTTATAATTCTCGAAACTTTAATCGAACCGTCGTCTCTTAAAAACCTTTTGATTTCACCCATAATCATAGGCACGGCGTAAGTTGAAAACACAACGCCGAAAGACTCGTCGAAATTATTTATCGCTTTCAAAAAACCCATACAACCGAGTTGATATAAATCATCGTACTCAACGCCTTTATTTTTGTATCTGTTTACGATACTTTTTATTAGCAACGTATTGTTTTCAAGCAAAATTTCTTTAGATTTTTCGTCGCCCAACTTTGCTTTTCTTATGTATAAAACGGTTTGTTCCGCATTAAGCATAAGTTATCACCTATTTATAATGATAAATATTTAACCATATCGACGACCGTACCTTCGTTTAACTTTGAACGTACGGAAACGGAATCCATAAAGGTTTGAATTATCGTAAAGCCCATACCTGATCTTTCATCGTCGGGTTTTGTTGTGAAAAAAGGTTGCAGTGCCGATTCGACGTCTTCTATCCCGACTCCGCTGTCCGAAACGATTATACGCAAATTATTGCCCGAAATTTCCAAACTCATACAAATTTCCCCGACATTTTCGGGATAACCGTGTACGACACAATTAGTAACCGCTTCGCTTACTGCGGTTTTTATATCCGTAAGTTCGACGACACTCGGATTATACGGAAGTAAAAATGCCGAAACAATACTTCTCGCAAGCAATTCGTTCTCGGAAACGGACTTAAAACAAACATCTAATTTATTATCCATATAACCACCTTATAATTTCGGCATAATATCGTAAAGTCCCGAAAGTTCCAAAATTTTATTAACGTTCAAATTTGGACTTTTTATATACGAATTTATGCCGTATTTTTTTAACTTTTTATATCTTCCTATTAAAACACCTATTCCCGTACTGTCCATAAAGGTTAAATTTGAAAAATCAAACACTACGCTTTTGGAGTTTATATTATCGTCTATACATTTATCAATATTATCCTTTGATTTTTTGGCGGTGTATTCGTCTAATTCGCCGTTAAAATATAAGTATAGAATATTCTTGCTTTTACCGAAAGTTATATCCATTTCACACCTCGAAAGCAATTATATCATAAATAAATTGTATATTTTTGACGGTAATTATATTTATTTGTTAAAAAAAGGCCCTTAACAATGAAGTGAGCCCCAAAGTTTGAACAAAATTTATTTTTCTATTGTTTCCAAAATACCTTTTAAGTATCCAATCGCATAAAGCCTACCGACGTTGGCATATCCCGGAGTATCAGTCGTTTCTCCTGCCATAGTCGGAACGTGGTCAACTCTTATAGGAACGTTCACGCCTAAATCGTGATAAAGTTTTAAGGTTTTAACCATATCGGTACAACCATTGTCGTGAAAAGTTTCGTAAAAATTCATTTTCGTTCCGCATACGTCTCTAAAATGGATAAAAAATATCTTGTTTTCTTTTGCGAAAGTTTTAATAACTTCATCAAGATTTTCTCCCATAATTTGATAGCACGCTTGACACATCGTAATACCTAAATTTTCCGATTTTACGATATTTACCGCTTTATGAATATTTTCAAAACTTACCATTATTCTCGAAACGTCGCCTAATTTTTTTATCGGCGGGTCATCGGGGTGAAGGGCTAATTTAACGTTATATTTTTCAGCGTAAGGTATTACCGCCTTAATAAAATACTCATAGTTAAACCAAAGTTCTTCTTCCGATATTGAAAATTCGGGGTTTGGCTTGAAATCGCTATAATCAAATCCGGTTACTAATGCGTTTCCACGTTCTAAAATATCCTTTTTCGTTCTAAACCAACCGATATAAGCCATAAAATTGAAACAAATCGTCCTAATATCGAAATCGTTCATATACTCCATCATTTTAATGACTTTTTCTATGCACTCGTCTTTTTTACTGTCGCCCGCTTTAATATGGTCGTGCAAAGCGTTAGGTATAGGCTCGATAATTATAGGTTTAATGCCGTAATTTTGAAATTTATCAACTACTGCCTTAAATTGATTTTTGTCGGTAATGTCGAAGTTTTTATCTTCGGGAAGTCTTATCGTGCCTTGAGTTATTCCAAGTTGCCTTGCATAATCCCAACTTATGTTTTTATCTGACGTTAAATAATCGGTAATTATCATTTTTATACTCCGAAGTTACAAGAAAAACCACCGTCAACGGGTATAGTCACTCCTGTAACAAACCCCGATTTTTCATCACATAAAAGCCACTCCAAACAACCCCAAAGGTCTTGTGCGTTTCCAAATCTTCCTATCGGCGTGTGTGCGTAAACGTTTTCTCCACGTTTTGATAAAGTGCCGTCGGGCATTCTTAAAATTTTAACGCTTCTCTCGTTTACGAAAAATCCCGGAGCGATTGCGTTTACTCTGATAT
Source organism: Christensenellaceae bacterium (assembly GCA_045600785.1). Classification (GTDB taxonomy): domain Bacteria; phylum Bacillota; class Clostridia; order Christensenellales; family Borkfalkiaceae; genus UBA10281. The sequence goes on from JAZRYO010000204.1 coordinate 2,832, forward strand.
TTGCAGGCGCAAGATATCCCGCAAGCCACTCGGTAAAATTATATATACCCGCTTTTGCCATAGCGTAAGCAACGTTTTTACTTAAAGGTTTATAACTGTTCATTGACGCAAAATTTACTATTGCACCACCACCGTTTTTTGCCATTTGTTTACCGAATACACGACACGGAATAAGAGTTCCCAATGTATTCGTTTCCAAAACGCCTTTAATTGCGCCGACATCTAAATCGAAAAAACCGTCTTGTTCGTGATTTTCGTCGAATTCGTCTTTCGTGTATCTTTCTTTTTTCGTCGTAGCATTTGCGTTGTTTCCGCCTGCACCGTTAATTAAAAAATTAGAAGGTCCGAAAGTTTTTTCCACTTCTTCTCCTACTTTCACGACGGCGTTTTCGTCGTTAACGTCGCAAGTTTTGATTAAATACTTACCGCCGAAAACGTCGATATCGTCGGCAACCCTTCTTAATTTTTCTTCGGTTCTTCCGATAAGCACTACTTTAACTCCGACTTTTGCTAAATTTATTGCTAAAGTTGAACATAAAGTTCCGCCCGCACCCGTAATAACCGCAACTTTTCCACTAAAATAATTATCCATTTTATCTCCTTATAATGCCGACTGCGTATCGTTGGGATCTCCTTTTCTCGCCAAGTCGTACTCTAAACTCCAATCTATATCACGGTATTCTGCCGCTCTTTCGTCTTTATTAATAAAATCTACAAGTAAATCAAGCATTTCTTCCGTCCAAGTGTTCTTGTCTATTTGTGCGGTTGTAAACTTGTTTTGCGTTATCATTTCAAAACCGAATATATCTTTAACTTGCGTCTTTCTCGCTCCGTCAACGACTTCCGCTACCAAATGCGACGGTATAAATAACACTCCACCGCCAGCGCCGAATACTATATCTCCGGGCATACATATTGCATTTCCTATTCTCGTCGGCGTATTGTATCCCGTCATTATAAAGTTTCTAATCGGCGTCGGGTCTATTCCCCTATAATACACTTGTACGTCGGGAACTTTTAACATCTGTTCAACGTCTCTTATTCCGCCCCAAATAACTCCACCGCCAGTTTTTGTCTTCGTATGTATTGCCGTCGTTAAATTTCCGCCCAAAAACGTGCCTTTGTAAATCTTATCGTACATATCGATAACACATACGTCGCCTTCTTGCAAACTATCGATAACCCATTGATTATAAGTCCCCGTTTTACCTGCTTCAATTCCTATTTCTTTGGTATATTCGTCTAAATCGGGACGATAAGGGCAATAAGTTGCAGTTATAGCACGCCCGACGAGTTTCCTTCCGTCGTCGTGTAATATTTTAAGCCGTCCTTCAAACTGACTTTCGTATCCTTTAATAAATATAGGTTTCCATACTTCTTCCAAAGTAAGTTTTTTTAGTCCTTCCAAATATTTATCGGGAACTCTCGGTCTTCCGTCTGGAAATCTCTCGCCCGTCCACTTTGAAGTCATTTTGATAACTTCTTCTTTATTATGTAAGTTCATATCAATTCTCCTTTATCGTTTTTTCGGCATTGCCATAGCAAACGTCATATATAATTTCACCATAATTTTCCATATTTTTAGGATATTCTTTAGTTTTTACTTTATAAGATAAAAACGAACATAAAACACGCCTGAAATAATCGTGTCTTAAAAAAGAAAGAAAACTTCGAGAGTCGGTCGTCATACCGACGAAGTTTCTTAAAACTCCAAAAGATTCCGTTGATTTTAGCACGTCAACGATACCGTCTTTATGGTCGCACCACCACCAAGCAGGTCCTTGAGTTATTAACCCGTCTTGTCCGTCTTTCGAATAAGAACCGGATAAAACGGATAAAACTGCGTTGTCGGAAGGATTAAGGTTAAATAAAACAGTTTTCATAAGTCCGTTAGGCGATTTATCTATATCGTCGAACATTTTAGTTATCGAAGAAACGTTTATTCCGTTTCCTATACAAGCAAATCCGCCTTGCGCACCGCATTTTTCACGAAGTTTCGAACTCGTATATCTTTCCGCACCCAAATGAAGTTGTAAAACGTAGCCGTATTTTGAAAGTAATTCGCAAAGTTTAACGACAATAAAAGATTTTAATTTATTAAAGTCAAAAACTTCGCCCTTTAATAATGATAAAAATCTTTCTTTATTTTTACCGTCGTCAG
>JAZRYO010000205.1:0-6941 GCA_045600785.1 Christensenellaceae bacterium
TGAATATCCGTCGTCGGTCAAGTATACGAAATTAAATACGACTCTCGCCTTCGCCAAAGTACCGTCGCCCCTATCTTCTACTGCGGTTATAAAAACGTTTGCCGATAAAGAAATGGGTTTTTTTACGTCTTCGCCGACGGCAACAGTCGTCTCTGCATTTACCTTTACTTGTTTAATATCACGCTCGGCTCTTTTCACCGTGCCGTTTGACAGATTTATCATTATATACACCTTCCTTTCGGTATAATATATGAAACCCGTCCTATATATATTCTAATTAGTTTTCTTTTTTCTTAAAGATAAAATTCCTGAAAAGTATTACGTTCATAACGACGAAAAACGCCACTAATAATATAAATGTCAAAAGGGGTTTTTCGGGTGCGAGCGTCGCAAGAAGCATCATAGGAAAACCGAATACTATTGCGGGAAAATTTTGAAAAATCAAATTTTCCGATGCCGGACTTTGATAGTCGGGGTCAATTTCACGAAGAAGCATCATACCCGTACTCGCCGTTCCCGTAAGCATACCGAACATAACCAAAAACTGTTCTTCCGAATATCCTTCGAACATTTTTCTCGCAATAAATCTGTTGTAAAAATAGGTCGATACCGCACCTATTCCGCCTAATAACAATAATATATACCAATACTCTACGATGTAATCGAGTCTAATTACCGCAATTCCCGCAACTATCATCATATCAAAACAAGTATTGCTTATTCTCGTCATTAAAAAGTTGTTTAAGTACTGTCTTTTTATTATCTTCTTTCTCATTAAGAAAGAATTTAAGGACTTGAAAAGAGTTGCAAAAAGTACGCCGAACAAGAAGTTAAAGCCGAATATCGTGAGTTTAAGTCCGTCGCCGACGAACGACCCGATAAGCGCCATAAACCCGTAGGTTATAAGATAGACGAAAGCGACAATTGAAAGTTGCAAAGAAAGTTTATCAATACTGCCGTTCATAGGAACTTCGTCTGTTCCTTGTACTTGATGTGATAAATAACTTTCCGCCTTTTCTTCGGCATGCTTAAATTTACCTTGCTTTTTCAAAACGTGTAAATGGATAACTCCGCCTATCGACGCCGATAAAAAACCGAGTGCGGCAATCGTAAGTCCGAAATGTCCACCGCCGACAAAACCGTAGTTCTTTTCGTATAAAGTACCGTAGTTTAACGCTTGCCCCGTTCCTTGACCGTACCCAAACGGAAGCAAAACTCCCGCCGCCTTGAATAGTTCTGGCAATATGAGTCCTAAAAGCAAGGTAAGTCCAAGTCCCAAAACGGCTTGCAAAAGATAACTCGCAACCGTGGTAACGCCCGTGTTAAACACTTCGACCGCTCTTTTTTTATCGAGTTTTTTCTCGCTGTTTTTTAACGTCGATGCAATAAACCCGAGTGCCAAAGAGTGATAGGTTATTATTTCAAGCGACGACGAACCTTTTCCGCCGAAAAATTCGGTATCGAACATGACTTCGCCAGAAACAGCAAAATACACCGTCGAAACGACAAGCAAAATAAGTCCGCCGAGTACCGACGTCGGTATCAGCGAATTGCGTAAAAATTTAACTTCCCTTTTTAAGATATTTGCGATAAGTAAACTTATAAGTAAAACCGCTAATACCGAAAAAGTTCCCCACGAACTAAATTCCCAAAAATTTACCATATTTGTCTTCCTTGTTGTCCATTACGGCGTAATACAAATTGACGTATTTTAACGCATTGAAAGAAACGTCGCCCTTAAATTGATAAATATCGTCTTTATAATATACGTTTAATTTATTTTTTCCGAGAACGGCGACGGCGTCGACGCTATTAAAGTCAAATACGAAATTTATCTTGCCTTCAACGGTCATTCTATCCGAATATCCTTTCAATGAAACGTTCTCGCTTAAAAGTTTTTTATTTTTGCCGACTATAACCTTATATATATTAGCCTTGTCCGAAAAGACGGCGGACGATATATATTTTTCTTTGTCTATCGACGCAATAATTTTATTTTGGTAATCGTACCACTCGCCGAAAAACTTGTAGTTAAAGTCTTTATCGTCGGACGACAAAGTCTTGTCGCCGTTATATTTTACGGTAAGCCCACAATTGGTGCAACGAACGAACTCTCCACTACTTTCGAATTTTGCAAATCCTTTACACTTCGGGCAAACGTATAGCGCTCTTTCCAAATGCTCCGCCGACACTTTGGACGGATAATTATAAGTTATCTTGTTTTCGTCGACGTAAAGTTCGCTCTTTATTATCTCGTAAAACTCGTCGTCGGAAAGTTTATTGTACGTTTCGGGAGTTATTACTTTTGAAACGCCGACCTTGACTTTGCCTTTTCTCACTTCGTCGGTCCATCTCGGCATAGCACCGTATCCGCCTTCTATTTTGACGAAGGCTACGGGGATACCCAAAGACTTTGCAAGTTTTACGACCGACGGTTTTATAAACTCGGTTCTTCCGCTATACGTTCTGTTCCCTTCGGGCGCAAGCGCAATAGAACCGCCTTCTTTTACTATTCTCAAACAGTTCATAACCGCCTTAAAGTCGGCAGTCGATTTCTTGAAAGGAACGGGGGCAAGTAAAGCCCTTATAAATTTCGACGGCAAACCTATCGAGAATATATCTTCGGTCGCCACGTAATATACAAGCCTATGGAAAACAAAACCTATAAAGAATTGGTCAAAACCCGTTTGGTGATTATATAAAAACAAGTATTGACCTTTTTTATCCTTAAACTCGTTTATCTCCAAATCGAATTTTCTAACTAAAATAGGTTTAAGCGTCCAACACATAAGCCGTTGGGTAATTCTATGACGAAGTTTTATCCACTTCTTTTTTTTGCCGTTTTTTGCCATTTTATTATTCCAAATAAAATAAATCGCCGTTTTCTTTTTTCCAAAGTAAACGGCGATAAATAATTCTTAAAATTATTTAAGTAAATCTTCAAACGCTTTGTTAAGCGGATTAACTCTATAAATAAATCCACCTATCGGCGACGCCGAGAAGTTCTCGTGAAGTGTAGTCAAAAGCGGTTCGCAAAAATCGTTTATAAGTTGTTCCCCTACCTTTTGATTTTCCAAATCTTCGGCACCTGCCATATTCTTGTATTTGTCGTTTACGCTCGTTGCGTGAACAAACCCAAACACAGAAAGAACGACGCCTACGAAAATACCGACGTTTAATATTATTCCCAAAACGTTGTCGATTATTCTAACTGTTTTACTCTTTTTACGACCGATAAATACCGGTGCGAAAAGACCTTTGAAAATCCAACCGATTAACTTGTGTGCTACGATATATCCTACGACTAAAAACAAAATGCCGAAAGGAACGTACGCTATTATCTTGGCAACAGTCAAGAAATTTGCGTCGTTTATAAGTTCGTTCGGGTTTTCTACTTTTCCGAAGAATTTAACGACACCGTCAGCCATATATTCAAGCCAACCGAATTTGTCCATAAGCAAGTATGCCCCAAAGCAAAGTCCTGCTCCGCCTGCAATTCCCAAAATCGTATGTAAAATATCAAATAAGAAATTACCGCTGAAACCTTTTTTAACGCTGACGATTATAAGTACCGTCAACATTATTATGATTATTGCGTCTATAAAGAAATACATAACTTCCCTCTATAAAATAAATATTTATTTTATTATATGCTTATTTTTTATTCTTGTCAATAATTTTTATAAATTATTTATTTACCTTAAATCCGTCTTTAAGAGATACTATTTCGGATAAAACGAGTTTATCCCCGTCCGTAATCTTTTTATAATACCCTTTTCTCATAAGTTGGAAGGACTTTCCGTCGAGCGAATTTAATAAATACGGCTCTGCTTTTCCGTGGAATATATGAACGCTATCGTAGTTCATACGCTCCGAAAAGTCTTGTCCCGAATATTCGGCGTCTTTGAGTAAATAGTCGTATTTTCTTATTTCCGCATCGACGCAGGTTTTTGCGCTGACGAAATGAATTACGCCTTTAACCTTAATTCCACTCGTGTCTTCTCCGCTTTTAGACGACGGAACGTAAGATGCGTGAATTTCTTTAACGCTACCGTCTTCGTTTAATAAAACGTTGTCGCAATGGATAATATATGCGTTTTTAAGTCTGACGTATCCGTCTTGTTTTAATCTGAAATAATTGGGCGGGGGATTTAACGAAAAGTCTTCGGCATCTATATAAATCTCCCTGCCGAAGTCTATTTTCCGCTTTCCTGCGTTTTCGTCGTTTGGGTTAATTTCGAAATCTTCCTTCTCGTCGTCGCCGTCGAAATTGTCGATTATTACCTTGATAGGTTCGAAAACGGCCATCGCCCTTTCGGCGTGTTCGTTAAGGTAATCTCTTATAAAGTGTTCAAGGTATCCGACTTCTATTTCTGAGTTTGCCTTTGCAATACCTATCGCTTCACAGAAGTTTTTAAGCGCTTGGGCGGGAACACCCCTTGCACGAAGTCCGGTTAAAGTCGGCATTCTCGGATCGTCCCAACCGCTGACCGCCTTGTCTTCAACGAGTTTTTTAAGGTATCTCTTACTCATAACCGTATTAGTTATATTTAACCTTGCAAACTCTATTTGTCTTGGCTTATGGCTAACGCCCGTATTTTCTACAACCCAGTTGTAAAGCGGTCTATGGTCTTCAAATTCCAAAGTGCATAAAGAGTGGGTAATTCCTTGCATAGAATCGCAAATGGGGTGCGCAAAGTCGTACATGGGATAAATACACCACTTGTCGCCCGTTCTATGATGCGTCGCACGGAGAACCCTATATATAACGGGGTCTCTTAAATTTATGTTGGGCGACGCCATATCTATCTTTGCACGGAGTACCTTTTCGCCGTCTTTATATTCGCCGTTTTTCATACCTTCGAATAGAGTTAAATTTTCTTCTACCGAACGGTTTCTCCACGGACTTTCTTTCCCCGGTTCTGTAAGAGTTCCACGGTTTTGACTTATTTCGTCCGCCGACCAGTCGCAAACGAATGCCTTGCCGTCTTTAATGAGTTTTACAGCCTTTTCGTAAATGGTATCGAAAAAGTCGGAAGCATAGTGGACTTCGTACCACTTAAATCCCAGCCACTCGATATCGGCTTTTATAGCGTCGACGAATTCCGTCTTTTCTTTGGACGGGTTCGTGTCGTCGAAAAACAAATTACATACTCCGCCGTACTTTTCGGCAGTACCGAAGTTTAAGCAAAGAGATTTTGCGTGTCCGATATGCAAATAGCCGTTGGGCTCGGGCGGAAATCTCGTATGAACGGTGTTTACCTTGCCTTCCGCAAGTTCTTCGTTTATTATTTCTTCAATAAAGTTCTTGGCTTCCATAATATCTCCGTTTTTCTTTATTCTTGCTTATTTTATCACATATACTCAAAAATTTCAATCGCTTGGATATACAATATAAAATTTTCCGCCAAATTTGTATCCGAAAACCGTCAAAGACTTGACTTTATGGAAGAAACATTATAGAATACTAAAAGAATTTAATTAGGAGTTATGGTTATGGAAGAAAAAAGAACCGTTACGATGGAAAAACTCGTAAACGTATGTAAACTCCGTGGAATTATTTTCCCCGGTAGCGATATATACGGCGGTATGGGAAACACTTGGGATTACGGCCCCGTAGGCGTTGAAATCAAAAACAATATCAAACGTGCTTGGTGGAAAAAATTCGTTCAGGAAAGCGATAATTCTTACGGCGTCGACGCTGCGATTTTAATGAATAGCAGAGTTTGGGACGCTTCCGGTCATACGACGAGTTTTTCCGATCCGAAAATGGACTGTAAAGAGTGTAAGGCTCGTCAAAGGGCGGATAATCTTATAGAAGAACACTCTAAAGGCACGGTTAATCCCGATACGTTAAGTCAGGACGAAATGTGGCAATATATTCAAGAACATCAAGTTAAATGTCCTATTTGCGGTAAGTTTAATTGGACGCCGATTAGAAACTTTAACCTTATGTTCGAAACGTCAAGGGGCGTTACCGAAGACAGTCAAAATAAAATTTATCTCCGTCCCGAAACGGCACAAGGCGAATTCGTAAACTTCCAAAACGTTCAACGTTCGACAAGGGCAAAAGTTCCTTTCGGAATAGCACAAGTCGGCAAGGCGTTCAGAAACGAAATAACTCCCGGAAACTTCATTTTCAGAACGATTGAATTCGAACAAATGGAACATCAATGGTTTTGTAAAGAAGGTACGGATATAAATTATTACGAACAGTATAAAAAAGACGCTTGGGATTTCTTGCTTGCGCTCGGTTTTAAGGGCGAACATTTAAGATATAAGGACCACGATAAACTTGCTCACTACGCAAAGTGCGCTTGCGATATTCAATACTTATTCCCTATGGGCTGGTCGGAACTTAACGGTATCCATAACCGTACCGATTACGACCTTTCCCGCCATCAAGAATTTTCGGGAAGAAGTATGCTCTATCAAGACCCGATAACTAACGAAAAGTTTATCCCTTACGTTATAGAATACTCTATCGGTGCGGATAGACTTATGCTTGCGGTTTTATCCGAAGCGTACGACGAAGAACTTTTGGATGACGGCGAAACGAGAGTCGTAATGCACTTCCACCCCGCAATTTCCGCTTATAAAGTTGCAGTCCTTCCCCTTCAAAAGAAAGAAATGGGAGATAAGGCAAGAGAGATATATAAGTCGCTCTCTAAGTCGTTTATGTGCACTTTCGACGACGCAGGTTCAATCGGAAAGAGATACCGTCGTCAAGACGAAATCGGCACTCCGTTCTGCGTAACCGTCGATTTCGATACCTTAAACGACGACACCGTAACCGTAAGAGACAGAGATACTATGGAACAAATAAGACTCCCCATCTCCGAACTCAAAAATTACGTTGAAGAAAAAATCAAATTATTTTAACCGACAAATAAAAAGCGGGCAAACGCCACACGGCGTTTGCCCGTTTTTTAACTTAACAG
>JAZRYO010000206.1:0-3621 GCA_045600785.1 Christensenellaceae bacterium
TCAATCGACGGCGACGGTGCTGCGGCAATGAGATATACCGAAGTCCGTATGCAAGAACTCACGCTTGAACTTTTAAGCGACATCGATAAAGACACGGTAAATTGGTCGCTTAACTTCGACGACTCCTTAAAAGAACCCGACACTCTCCCCGGAAGATTTCCGAACTTACTCGTAAACGGAGCAATGGGTATTGCGGTCGGTCTTGCGACAAATATCCCCACTCACAATTTGGGCGAAGTTATCGACGGCGTAGTTAAATATTTGGATAACCCGAAGATTAAACTCGACGAGATTATGCAATATATTCAAGGTCCCGATTTCCCAACCGGCGGATACGTTATAGCGGGCGACGGTTTACGCCAAGCCTACGATACGGGTAAAGGAAAAATTATTATAAGGGCGAAAGTACATATCGAAGACGGCGACAACGGTAAGAAAAATATCGTTATAACCGAAATACCGTTCCAAGTCAATAAGGCGCAACTTTTAACAAAAATTGCCGACCTTCAAGAAGAGAAAAAGGACTTATTCCAAGGCATTGCCGACGTATGCGACGAATCGGACAGAAGCGGTATGAGAGCGGTAATTAAGGTAAAAAAAGACTACGACGTGGCGCAAATACTCGAAAATCTTTTCAAGTATTCCCAACTCGAAGTGTCGTACGGAATAAATATGGTCGCAATCGCCGACGGTAAGCCAAAACTTATGGGGCTTTTGGAAATCATACGCTACTACGTTGATTATCAAATATCGGTAATAGTCAGAAGAAGTAAATTCGACCTAAATAAAGCCAAAGAACGTGCGCATATCGTCGAAGGGCTTATAATTGCCGTTTCGGATATCGATAAGGTAATAAAGATTATCAAGACCTCGGAAGATACGCAATCCGCAAAACAAAATTTAAGGGACGCTTTCAATTTGTCGGATAGACAAGCCCAAGCGATTTTGGATTTGCGTCTTGCCCGTATCACAAAACTCGAAGTCAATAACTTAAAACAAGAGTTAAAAGAATTGAAAGAAACCATTGCCTATTTGCAATCGGTTGTAGACGATAAAAAATTACAAAAAGAAATAGTTAAAAAAGAGATAACGGAAATAAGAAAGAAGTATAAAGACGCAAGGCGTACGGTCATATTAGAAAATAAAGACAGTATTGCGCCGACTCCCACTTCAAGTAGAAGTGAAGCGGTCGAAAACTTCGTCGTAGGTTATACGGCAAACGGTAGTATAAGAAAGGTTAAAACCACGACGTATAGGAAGTATTCGGGAGAAACCGAACCTAAAAAGGCGGGACTATATAGATTTTTTGTCGAGGCAAATTCCGACCAAGAAGTTTTGGCGTTTACAAACTTCGGCAATGTTTATAAAATCGATTTGGAATTTATCCCCGAAGGTTCGGGCGGAATAAGTGGCGGTGTACCTTTTGATAAAGTCGTTAAAAACGTATTAAAGAAAGAATACCCCGTTGCCTTCTTTACTTTAAGCGAAGAACTTAAAGGACAAGTTTATTTCTTTACTAAAAACGGCACGGTTAAACTTTCGCCGTGGGAAGAATATTTCGTCAATAAGCAGTCTTATCAAGCGATTAAACTTAAAGACGGCGACGAACTTATAGGCGTTGAAACCAAACTTAAAAACAGCGATATATTCTTTGCAAGTAAAGGCGGTATGTGTGTAAACTGCCACGACGAATTCCCCGAACAAGGAAGAACGGCGGGCGGTGTTAAGGGTATGGACTTATCCGACGGCGACGAACTTTTATGCGCAAAGCAAATACAAACGGATAGAGATTACGAAGTCGTTTGCGGAACGAGTGCAGGCACTTTTAAGAGAGTTATATTAGATACCGTCGGAAAACTTCCGAGAGCGAGAAAGGGAGTTAAAATCGTCGATTTATCCGACGGCGACGAATTATTGCTTGCATATCCTACCGTCGATAAAATCAATTTGGCGATAGAAGATACGGACGGTAATTTATTATATGCCGATTCGACTCAAACGGCGACCGAAAGCAGAACTACGAAGGGAAAGGCGTTCACCCACCTTGGCAATATCAAAGCCAAAACGGTGTATTCCTTTCGCACGAGAACAAAATTCTAAAAATCTTTTACAAAGCGATATATCGCCGAGTAATGAAATTAAAGAAAATAAACCCGACGATGTAAAAAAGACAGAAACTATCAAACCCGTTGAAGTTAAAAAGGCGGAAATTATCAAACCCGTAGAAACGAAAAAGTCGAAAGACGAACCGCCGAAAATCATACCCGAAAAAAAGGTTGAGAAGAAAATTGAAACGGTCGAGATAAAAATCGAAAAGCCGAAAGAAGAACCTAAAAAAGCAGATTTTACAAAAGGGATTGAAAAAGTCAATGCCAAAATAAAAAAGGCGAGCGAAATAATCGACTTAATGTACGACGAAGTATTTTCAAAAATACCGACGTTTTCATACGATATTTTTGAAGTTAAAAAAGAGTACGGATTATTCGTTAAAAAACTAATTACTCTCTTAAATCCCCTTGTATATGGCGAAGAAACCGTCGAATACGGTTTAGACAAAGTCCCCGTATGTTTTAAGATGGCGGGTGCGGTTGACATTTCGAAAGGCAGTTCGACTTTTATGTATTTACTAAACGCTGTCGAAGATATTTGTAAACCCTTCGAAAGCGGAGATAAAAAAACGAGCGACTATATAAATGCCGTAATAAATTTTGCTAAAGAAAGAAAAATAAAAATTTGAGGTATTAAATGAAAGTTATCGTTGCAGGTTGCGGAAAAATAGGAAACGCCATTGTCGAAGCGATGGTCGAAGAAAATCAGGACGTCGTCATAATTGACGTTAATCCCGAAGTCGTCGATAAAGTATCGTCTCTTTGCGACGTTATGGGCGTATGCGGAAATGCGTCGTCTTATGCAACGCTAAAAGAAGCGGGTGTATCCGATTGCGGACTTTTCGTGGCGTCCACTTTGTCCGACGAAATAAACATGCTTTCTTGTTTCATTGCAAGGCGTATGGGTGCTAAACAGACGGTTGCGAGAATAAGAAATCCGGAAAATTTGGGTGTAGGCAAAGAGTTTATCAAAAGAGAACTCGGTATATCTTTGGTTGTCAATCCCGAAAAACTGACTGCCGACGCTATATACGACGTGCTTAAATTACCGTCTATGCTTAAAGTCGAAACGTTCACGAGCAGACTCTTTGAACTTTTCGAATTCGTCGTTAAGAAGGAACATAATTTAGACGGAATATCATTGTCCGAACTTCGTAGTAAAACGAGTGGCAAATTTCTGGTATGTATCGTTGAAAGAGAAGGAGAAGTTTATATCCCGAAAGGAGATTTCGTTCTTAAAAACGACGATAAGGTCGGACTTATAGCAAGTAAAGACGAAGCATATAAAATACTTAAAGCGTTAGGACTTATTCAAAAGGAGTCCAAAGACGTATTGTTAGTAGGTGGCGGTAGAGTTGCGTATTATTTGGCGGAAAGACTTGCAAGCGGTAAAACGGACGTTAAAGTTATAGATATCGATAGAGATAGATGCGAAGCCTTATCCGAAAAACTTCCGTCGTCCGTCAAGATTATTCACGGCGACGGTTTAAGTCAAGAACTTCTATTTGAAGAA
>JAZRYO010000207.1:0-2767 GCA_045600785.1 Christensenellaceae bacterium
GTCTAACTTTTGGGGTGCATTTCATTTTCCGTGAGTAAAATTTATTTTCTATCGTCGCAGTCTTTGTTTTCACAATTCTCGCAGTCCATATCGCAACCGTCGAATTCTTCGCCCTCGTCGTCTTCTTCGTATTCGCTTATAAACACGTTATAGACTTCTTCAAGTAAAAGTTCGTCGTCGATAGGAAGTAAAACTTCGTCGCCTTCTTCTCCGCCGATTTTGAATATCACTACTTCGTCGGGGTCAACGCCGTCTAAAATCTCGGCGGGTTGAAAAAATACGAACCATTCGTTTTTATACTCTATCGTGCCGATATGATAAAATTTAAGAACTTCTCCTTGGTCGCCCGTAAGTTCTATTATTTCGTCTTCCAAATTTTCGTTTTCGGTTTCTTTGAATTTTTTATCGTTCATTTTTTCTCTCCGTTTTCTATTCTTTTCAAATAATTTTCGAGTATGTACGAAGCGGCGACCATATCTACCGCTTTTTTTCTGTCTTCCCGTCTTAAATTCGCTTCGATTAGTACTCTATGGGCTTCCATCGTCGTAAACCGTTCGTCAACGGTGTCTATCAAAATATCCGTTCTTTCTTTTAATGCGTCGATAAACGACTGCGTTTTTACCGTTTGTTCGGAGGGCGAACCGTCAAAGTTCACGGGAAGTCCGCATACGATAACTTCGGCATTTTTACTCTTTGCTATCTCTATTAAGTAGTTTAAGTCCTTTTCAAAGTTTTTACGCCAATACGTTTCGAGTGGTAATGCCATTTGATTGAAAGGGTCTGAAACGGCGATACCTATTCTCTTGTCGCCTATGTCGAACGCAATATATTTACCCAAATTCTTTCTCCTTTATATATTTTAACATTTTATTTTTTTTTAATCAAGTATTTTTTATCTTTATGTGACACATACTACTATCGGGCAAAAGGAGGATATATGGAAAAAGGATTTTGTTTGGGTATGGCTCTCGGCGTATTAGCCGGTGCCGTCATCGTCGCTAATTCCTTGAAAGCAAGACAATTAGTTAAAGACGGTCAAGAACAAATTAAAAACAAAGTTTCCGAAATGACTTCTAAAAAGAAAAGTAAGAAGTCGAAAGAACAAGGAGAATAACTTTTGCTTAAAAACCCCTATTGAAAACGGTTTGTTTTCAATAGGGGTTTTATTATCCTATAAATTCGTTGATTAAAGACGTCTTTCTAATTTCCTTTTTATCCGTCCTTTTAATCTTTTCGATTTTTTTGATTAAATCTTTCGCCATTGCACCTATTTCTGAATTTTCATTTGAAAGTTCGAATAAGTCGTTAAATAAAATACCCTTTTCGACGCTTAATTCGTAGTCGATAAAAGTATCTAAACTCACGTCCGCTCTATGCTTATACGGGGCTATAAACGATTTTTCGCCCCTTTCTACGCTATCGAAAAACTCAAAACTTTCTTTAAGTTCTCTACCCCTGTAAAGTTTATCTCGACAACTTCTGCGAAGAAGTCTAATTTTAGAAGGAGTAATCTCTTTGCCGTTATCGTCAACCGTCGTATCAACGCTGACGTAAATTTTCGTCGTTTTATCTTTGTCGATATTTATCAAATCGTCGTTAAGGGCGTGTATGCCTTCGAATATTATTATCTCTTTATCCTTTCTTTCTATCGTCGAAGAAATACCACGTCTTGACGTCGTTAAAAAATCGAAATAAGGTATTTCGACCTTTTCGCATTTTAATAGCGAATTTATATGTTTCGTTAAAAGTTCACCGTCAACCCTTTCAGGCGATTCGTAGTCCAAGATCTTTCTCTCTTCGGGTTTTATCGTCTTGAAATAGTTGTCGAGTGAAATGACGTGAGTTTCAAATCCCGCCTCGTCCATAATTTTTTCCAGCATCAACGATACCGTCGTCTTTCCGCTACCCGACGGTCCTGATAACAAAACGACGGGCTTGTCTACGCTTTCCGCCATAATCTTCTCGGCAACGCTTAAAACACCCGAATTAAACCTTTCGTCTATCTTTGCGGTTTCTTCTTCGTTATATATTAAGTTTATGTCTTTTAATAATACTTTTCGCATACTAATTATTATGAAAAAGCCGACCTATAAGTTCATAGTCGGCGTTTTTTCACTTGAAATATTTAACAATATCGTTAAGCGAATTAAGTTCGAAAACCGACTTATCGCCAAACTTTTGAAAATCTTCCTTCGTCGTTTCGCCGGAGTAAACCAAAATCGTGTTAAACCCCGAATTGAGCCCGAATTTAATATCGGTATAATATCTGTCGCCAACCATAGTAAACTTATCTTTTTCGGCGTTAAAATAACTCATTAAACTTAAACCCATATCGGCGTAAGGCTTCCCTAAAATTTTATCGGGATTTCTTCCCGTCGATACCTTGCAAAGTTCGATAAGCGCACCTGCGTCGGGTACGAAATAAGGCTCTGACGGACAATTTATATCGGGGTGCGTCGCAATATATAATGCACCGCTATTTAGTGCGTTTGTAAACTTTACGAGTTTTTCGTACGTTAGTTCCGTATCGTACCCCAAAACGCAAATTTCCGCATCGCAATTATCGGTTAGATTTATTCCGCCTTTATTAAATTCTTCCTTTAAAGCTTCCGTGCCGAGTAAACAAACGGATTTACCCTTATGATTATCGTTTAAGTACTGCACCGTCGCCATACCCGAAGTATATACGGTATCGCCTTCTCTATATAAGTTTAACCTTTTAAGTTTATCTATATACTTGATTTTGCTTTTAGACGAGTTATTCGTT
>JAZRYO010000208.1:0-3563 GCA_045600785.1 Christensenellaceae bacterium
CCGGCGGCGGCGCCTTTTCCACGGGCACGCTCTTCACCTCCACGGCGGAAGGAGCCGTGCGCCGCTCGGCAATCGTCCGCACGAGCGCATACGTGCACCAGATGCCGGCAAAGGCAACGACGAGGGCACACACGACAAGGGGCGGAATACCTTTCAAGGAAGTAAATAATAATACTTTGGAATTACAAAAAGCAAAAGGAGTTTACGTCGTCGGCGAGATGCTTGACGTTGACGGTGATTGCGGTGGATACAATCTTCAATGGGCGTTTTCGTCCGCAATGACCGCAAGCGACGGAATTATAAATGAAAATAGATAACATCAAAATTTCTTGCCTAAAATCCGACGACGACGCTTTGGAAATAGCCAAGCGAAAAAGTCGCCTAAAACCTTCGGAGATTAAGACTGCAAGAATTCTCAAAAAGTCCATAGACGCAAGAGATAAAGACGATATAAAATACGTTTATAGTATTGAAATCAGCGATAAAATCGAAGAAAATGAAAAAATCGAACTCAAAAAATGCGATAAGAGAAAAAAGATTATCGTAATAGGGTTCGGTCCGTCGGGTATGTTTTCGGCGTTGTATTTGGCAAGGGCGGGATATTGCCCTATCGTTTTCGAAAGGGGAGAAGACGTTGATAACCGTAAAAAAACGGTCGATAATTTTATTAAAAATTCTATCTTAAACGAAGACAGTAATATATGCTATGGCGAAGGCGGTGCGGGTGCTTTTTCGGACGGAAAGTTAAATACGGGCGTATCTAGTCCGTATATTAAAACCGTACTTAAAGATTTTGTTTCTTTCGGTGCGCCAAAGGAAATAGAGTATATCGCAAAGCCACATATAGGTAGTGATAACCTTCCTAAAATTTGCAAAAATATAAGGTGTGAAATAGAACGACTCGGCGGTCGGGTTTATTTTAATCACAAGGTCGAAAACTTCGTCGTAAAAAACGGCAAAATTACCGCAGTTATCGTAAATAATGAAGAAATTGAAGCCGACGATGTAATACTTGCCGTCGGACATAGTGCAAGGGATACTTATAGGGTACTTAAAGACAAGGTTGACATAGAAAAGAAAGCTTTTGCGGTTGGAGTCAGAATAGAACACTTAAAACGTGATATCGACGTATCGCAATACGGCGAAAAATTCGCAGACGTTTTGCCGTCGGCAGATTACCGTTTGGCTTCTCACGGAAGTTCAAGGGGTGTGTTTACGTTTTGTATGTGCCCCGGGGGATTCGTTATGCCGTCCTCAACCGAACAAGGCGGGGTAGTTGTCAACGGTATGAGTTATTACGCCCGTGATAACGTCAATTCAAACAGCGCCGTGCTTTGCGAAGTTTATCCCGACGATTTTTCTTCCGATTTGTTCGGCGGTGTCGAATTTCAAGCCGATTTGGAAAGAAAGGCGTATTTACTTGGCGGTAGCGACTTCGGTGCGCCTATTCAAACGTTTAAGGATTACGTTGATGACGTTGCAACTACTAAAACGGGTAAAATCGTTCCGTCGTATCCAAAGTGGAAGGGGGCAAATCTTAACGACCTTTTGCCTAAATTTTTATCCGAACCGATAAAAGCGGGTATTTTTGATTTTGACCGTAAGATTAAAGAGTTTGCGACGGGCGACGCCATTTTGACGGGAATTGAAACAAGGTCGTCTGCGCCGATTAGAATACTTCGTAGCGAAGGATATTTTACTTCAAAAATTACAAATCTTTATCCTTGTGGAGAAGGGTGCGGATATGCCGGCGGTATTATGAGTTCGGCTATCGACGGAATAAAAGTCGCTATGCATTTGGTAGAGAAATATTAACCGTTTTTCGACAAGAAAGACGGTTTTTCTTTGTTGTTTTTAACAAAAATTCTTTACAAAATTTATTTTATATTGTAGAATATAAAATATGGAAAAGGCAAAAATAACCGTCCGTTCGGTAATGGACGGCATTGAAAAGGTATCCGAATTTCAAGGCGAAGTAGATTTTAAGGATAACCCTTTGATTATTTACGACGATAACGGAGTTTTGACGAGTACGGAAATTTACGAAAAATTTACTACCGTCAAAAGAAAAAGCGGAGATATCGAAAACCTGTTCGTTTATAATGCGGACGAAAAATTCGTGGGAAAATATAAAAGTGAATACGGAGATTTACCGCTTGAAATTACCACTTTAAGTTATAAAATCGTAAAAACTCATAATTCCATTGCCTTATTTATCAAATTTCTTTCAACTTTTTCAGAAAATTCATCAAGTTTATCAATCGGAGTTCAATTAAAAAAATGAAAATAAAATATTTGGGACACTCGTCCTTTTTAATTAGCGGAAAAGACAAAACCGTAGTCACCGACCCGTTTTTTGATATCGGCTACGATATGGAAAGGGTAAACGCCGATTTTTGTACCGTATCACACGAACATTTCGACCATAACGCCGTAAACAAAGTAAACGCAACGAAGATTATTCGTTCGACTACAGACGGTTTTTACGAAATAGAAAGTTATCACGACGATAAAGGCGGTGCGCTTCGTGGCAAGAATAGGATATTCAAATTTACCGTCGACGGTTTTACTGTATGTCATTTGGGCGATTTGGGAGAATATTTTTCTTCGCATCTTGCCGAAGAAATAGGGAAAGTCGATATTCTTTTCGTACCTGTTGGCGGAGTTTATACGATAGACCAAAAGGAAGCGGTAGTTTGGGCAAACGGAATTGACGCTAAAATCGTTATTCCTATGCACTATAAAACGAAAAGTCTTTCTTTTGAACTCGGTGGGAAAGAGAAGTTTTTGAAGAAAATGGCGGGCGTCGAGTACGTCGGTAGAGAGATTGAAATAGAAAATTTACCCGAAGACAAAACGGTTTATTCGTTTTCGGATGAAGATTTTTAAGGAGTAATAATGAATAGGTATAGCAGAGAAGACTTGGAAAAGGTCGGAATTCACGATTTAAGAGTAATATTAAGGGACGAATTCGGCGGAACGCCGAGAACCGAAAAAAAGAGTGTTCTCGTCGACGAGATACTTAAAATTCAAGATAAAAGCGTAGTACCCACGAGAAGTCCAAGGGGTAGAAAACCGCTTGGAACGATAGGTCAAAACGAAAATATAACGCAAAATAATACTTCCGAGAAAACCGACGATTCGAAATTATTTCACGATGGGGAATTCGTTTTTGCGGACAGCGAAAGCGAAAAAGAACCGCAAGGGCCTATCGACGTTAAAGGCGTGTTTGAAACACACCCCGACGGATACGGATTTTTAAGGGCGTTAAATTACGATATATCGTTAAAAGATACTTTCGTATCTCGTCCTATCGTTAAAAGATACGGACTTCGTCGTGGCGATTTCGTAGTCGGAACTGCCGAACAAACGAGAGATGAGGGCGTTCCTGCGTTAAAGGACGTTTATAAAATAAACGGCTTAAATCCGAATAATAGAACTTCGGTATCTTTCGACGACTTGATGCCGACTTATCCAAACAGTAGATATACTTTGGAAAATTCGTCTTCCGAAAACGATTATTCGATAAGAGTTATGGATTTGTTTTGTCCTATCGGAAAGGG